>NZ_LR812090.1:552154-562623 GCF_903772925.1 Alteromonas macleodii | reverse complement strand
ACCACTCCCTTCGGTCGCTCGGACGCATTTACGCGGGGCGGCTTCGCCATTATGCCCCACGCAAATGCGCCGCTTAGCTTAATGTTAGGTGTCAGGGATGAAAACGATAATACTGTCATTTTTTATCATTGTATTAGCTGGGTGCACATCAGTCGCCAAACCTACTATTCATCTCCATTCAAATGGAATTAATAAAACAAAGTTAGCTAACCTGCGAATCAAATTAGAAAAAAGTGGATATACCGTAGTAAGTGGCAATCAAGACTTCTCGCACTTCTTATTCACGCCACTCATAGTTGTTCCAAAAAATTCAAAGTTCAGCACTCCAGAACTTCAACAACAAATAACCAACACTTTAGGCTCTATCCCAATTGTCAAACGTGGTAACTTTAAGAACCATAAGTATTCGGGCGACCATATTGGTGTATATCTTCGGGGAAACAATGCCACCTAACAACTCAATAAACTCGCTCACTTCGTTCGCTGGGACGCATACACGCAGGGCCGCTTCGCTATTATGCCCTACGTGCCTGCGCCCGTTATTGAAAAGTTATATGCCTAGGAGCTTCAGTGGATATTTTGTGCAAATGGCATGTCATAGTTAAATACATGTTGAACCATGACCGCGAGGAGATGTTTTTCCCAATAATGACTTGTACTTTTTGGATAAACATCGTAACGCAAAGCGTCTTATATCTTTCTTATTTTCAATTTCTAGACGTAAACCTAAGCAGTTATCTTAGCCAGACATGTATTGTTGCGTTTTACATCGCAACAGTCGCATTGTTTTATGTCGCTGTTAAAAACAAAGCACGCTACAACAAAGCTGAGGAATGGTTTAAAGCCTTCAATAGCAATGATGCCCTGATTATCAAATTATTAATGGGTTTCTTTATGCTCGTTAGTTTTGTAGTGTTACTGTTCAAGGCTCTTTTAAGTATGTAGCAGCATATAACAAAAAACTAAAGGCGCTCGCGCTGCTCGCTGGGACGCTAACACATGGGCTGCGTCACTTCGTTCCTAATTTTAGCCCATGTGTTATCGCCCCTTAGTTGGGTGTTATAAGGCGTCAGCCTAAACTTCATTTGGCTATAAAAAAATTCCAGTAAAACTACCCTCACCAGTTTTCATTAGCATCGCTCTGGCTTGTGGTAGGTTTATATCCGCCGCTTTCAATTCAAAGGCAGTGTAATAGGCGCTTTATCGACAAGTTCTTATTTTAAGTCAGCAAGCGCCATTACACTCGATAGCTCAGATGGCGGCTAGCTTCAGTCAAGTCAAAACCGTCACTGCACAGTCGTTTCGCTTGTTTGTGTTAACAATCAATCGTATGCTGACTTTATCAGTTTTTAAAAAGACCAAAGGAACTGGCTCTGCTTATAACAAAGCGCTTAAGACCACTCCCTTCGGTCGCTCGGACGCATTTACGCGGGGCGGCTTCGCCATTATGCCCCACGCAACTGCGCCGCTTAGCTTAATGTTATAAGCCAAAAGGAATTTGAATTTGCTCTTCGATTGGTTCAACTCTGAAAGCCAAATGTATACCTAGGTTCATTAGCTGTAGTTAATGACAGCAACATATCTAAAATAGAGTCGTTTTTTTCTATAACTGGAAATTCACTACAAGATCATATGCGCGAAAAACTCGAAGAGACTTTTTGCCTCCACAGTATTTCTACTATTAAGGAACCGAAGAAATCTGACATTGGCTTGGATGTCATTATAGTCACACTGCACGGTGGCGAAGCTTTTACCGTTAATCTTGGAACGTCTGGTATACCTATATTTTGGCGTCCAAAAATTAAGTTAGTTTCGCGGCTATACAACATTAATCACGGCAAGACCGTAAAAACATTCAGTGTATCTAAATCTGTGACATGGCGTGAATTCATTGCAAAGCAATTTAGTCTCAGAGGGCTATTCCGCTGGGGACCTCTTTACCATAATGAGGACATGGAAATCTTGCTTTATCAGGCATGTCTTGAGTTAATAGATAAAATGCGTAAGGCTATTTAAACAGTGGCTTATAACAAACCACTCAAGGCTCTCGCTTCGCTCGCTGGGACGCTAACACATGGGCTGCGTCACTTCGTTCCTAATTTTAGCCCATATGTTATCGCCCCTTAGTGGGAAGTTAGGCGTCATTTACTTACAGCATTAAAAAGTAGGTTCGGACGTGACATTCCAGCATAAAGGTTGTTTCGCTAGGTTATATTCGCGGCAAGCTTTATCGGTTGTTTTCACGGCTTTAGCAACATGCTTTTTATCAACACCGTAACGCCAACATTCAACATCACCAGCTTTCTAAACACGCTCTTTTATCCAGCATTAACGTTAACATCTAGCATTTCGCACAGGGTTGTTTTATATTAAATTCAATAATTTAAACACGCAGTCTGTTTGGCTAGTGGTGGCAGCAAAGCTGCGTACTTTCAGTTGTACGCCTAACAAAACGCTGTTGGCACTCCCTCCGGTCGCTGGGACGCTAACACGTGGGCTGGCTCGCTTCGCTCGGATTTTAGCCCACGTGCTAGCGCCCCAAAGCTTAGCGTTATAATTTAGGGGTAATTTTAATGAAAAGGACGTTTATTACAGTTATCACGGTTAGTCTAATTTTATCTAGTAATTATACAAATGGGAAAACTATCAAGAGTCCAGAATGTGAATTTATTGGGCATTGGATTTTCAGCAAGACAGAAACAATTGCAAGCTTCGAAAATTCAGAAATGACTGAAGAAGAGGTTCATAAATTCTCAAGCATATTAAAAGCTCAGGAAATAGTAATATCTGACAGCCTATATTCTGTTTATCCAGATAGAGGAAAACCTATAAGAACTCCTTTCTCGCTAATAGCGCCACCGGATGATAAAGGCTGTTTTATGCTTCAATTTGAAAACACAAGAATACCTCTGGATATACAAAAACATACATTCTGCATCAGAGCGGGAAAACTTCTATTGCCAGCTCCAAAAGGAGCAAAGGAAGTCTATAATAGAAAATTATAACAAACACATTAAGTCGCTTCGCTGGGACAGTAACACGTGGGCTCTGTCGCTTCGCTCGGATTTTAGCCCACGTGTTACTGCCCCTTATGTGGGTGTTATATGACAAAGGTACTTTTGTGTTTCCAGTCTTCTTTTTGATTTCATTTCTTCTTGGAAATTTCATAGGTTTTCGAATTGTTCTCCACCTACTCAAAGTGACTGAAAATGTAAACAAGCGTAGTATGTTACTCACTGGTTTATTTTTAATTACGCAGGCTTTTTCAGCTTCAGTTACCTATTTGACGGGTTTAGTAGAGCCAGCATCAGTTGTAATATCGATAGTGTTGTTTTCGTTCATTTTAAAGCGCTTTATGGTTTTGAAACTATGGCAAGTTATCTTGATCCCCATCGGCGTATCATTAGTCTCTGGGCTTGTATTGGCTATCTTGCTAATGTCTACAGTGCAATTATGGGGTGGTTCAAGGGTTTAATCGGCATGTCATATAACAACCCAATCAACACACTCACTTCGTTCGCTGGGACGCATACACGCAGGGCGGCTTCGCCATTATGCCCCACATGCCTGCGCCCCTTATTTAAAAGTTATATGCTTTTCAGGAAGCTCACCAATAAGGAATTTTATGAATCTAAACGCTACATTTTGGGGGCAAGCACTCTTTATCCTCGCTTTAGTTGTGATTTTTCTTACCATCAAATTTGCTAAAGGAAAGGCTGACAATATCGGGTTGGTTGCCATTTACGCCTTCTTGCTCAACTTCTTGATTCCACCTGTTGGTTGGTTCTATTGTTACCGATGGGCAAATAAATAATTACCTAAAACAAATATCATCCTCTATGTAGCTAGGGTTTGTTTTTATTAAAGTGGATGTGTAAAAGGTTTTAAATTGTACGCATATAACAACTCAATCAACACACTCACTTCGTTCGCTGGGACGCATACACGCAGGGCCGCTTCGCTATTATGCCCTACGTGCCTGCGCCCGTTATTGAAAAGTTAGAGTCTTCGGAAAAAAGGAATTTTAATGAATAAAATGACTAAATTTTTTGGTAAGCATTATGACTTTATAAAGTGGCAATCAGAATGCTACGCCTTATCTGTTGGTTTCTTTACAGTCTCAATTCTGTGCTTCAAATATCTAGAACAATTAGTTTATGTGCTAGGAATCATCTCTGGTGTTTTTTTAGGCCTAATAGGTCTAGGGTTGACATTAGCAGCAATTGACAAAGCCCAAACATACATCGGAGACAAGATTGCAATCAAAGGAAGCCCTCTCTACATGTTTTGGGGCTTGGTTTATGTATCAACAGCCGTTTGTACGGGTTTTGCACTTACTCTCAAGGTTGTTTCAGAGTGAACGACTCTAACAAACTACTCAAGGCTCTCGCTTCGCTCGCTGGGACAGTAACACGTAGGCTCTGTCGCTCCGCTCCTAATTTTAGCCTACGTGTTACTGCCCCTTAGTGGGATGTTATAAGGCGTCAGCCTAAACTGCGTTTGGCTTTATAAAAACCCCAGTACAACTACCCTCATCTGTTTTCATTAGCACCGCTCTGGCTTGTGGTAGGTTTAAATCCGCCGCTTTCAATTCAAAGGTTGCGCATTAGGCGCTTTATCACCAAGGTATTATTCTACGTCAACAAGCGCCAATGCGTTTGACAGTTCAAATGGCGGCTAGCTTCAGTCAAATCAAAAACATCAATGCACAGTCGTTTTTCTTGTCTGCGTTAACAATCAATCGTATGCTGGCTTCAACAGTTTTTAAAAAGACCAAAGGAACTGGCTTTGCTTCTAACAAAGCGCTAAAGACCACTCCCTTCGGTCGCTCGGACGCATTTACGCGGGGCGGCTTCGCCATTATGCCCCACGCAACTGCGCCGCTTAGCTTAATGTTATTTGACACGTGGATGATCAATCAAGGAGGCTGTATATGTCTAAAAAATCGAGAGTCGTTCTATTACCACTTATTGCCAGCATTTCATTTATATTTTCGTTCTGGATTTTGGAAGTGCGCAAGGCGCAAGTGTTTGCGGGTATCAGTAACGATGTAGCAGGAGGTGCGGTTTTGGGTTTGGGTATTGGTGTAATGCTCGTGCTACTTGCAACTGTACAAAACAAAAAACAGGGCTCTTTTTAGAGAGCGTCATATAACAAACCACTCAAGGCTCTCACTTCGCTCGCTGGGACGCTAACACATGGGCTGCGTCACTTCGTTCCTAATTTTAGCCCATGTGTTATCGCCCCTTAGTGGGAAGTTAGGGCCTCTATGAAAATTGCACACCCCCAATCTATTGACAGACTGCCTACAAGAAGAGAAAGGATATTAGCGATTTTTCTCGGATTCATATGCTCTACTATTACGGGCGCCGTTTCATTTTTAGGAATTCATCAGACATATAAAGGTGAACTAGAAGCTCTTGATTACACATTTTACTATTTGTTGTTTTCACTTAGTGTTTGGGCATTAATTAAAGCTGTTTTTACAAAAGCGGCAAAGCCAAGTGCTATTTCATTTATGGCTATAGGTGGGATTCTAACCTTTTTTTCTATTGTAATTCTGTTTTTAGCAATAATTGAAAATACTAAATTCGAACCAAAAGGAATCATAGGCTGTTTAGTTATTTTATTGGTTGGGGCGTTAACTTTAGTATATGGTTTCACTAAACAAAAACGGCCCTAACAAGCCACTCAAGGCACTCGCTTCGCTCGCTGGGACGCTAACACATGGGCTGCGTCACTTCGTTCCTAATTTTAGCCCATGTGTTATCGCCCCTTAGTGGGGTGTTATATGACAAGAGTCGCTTTCAAATATGGATAGGTTTAAATACGAAGTAAAAACTGTAGGTGGGGTATTCAAGCTGCGCTCCACAAAGCTCAAAGAATTAGAAGAACTCTGCGGTAATATGGGCAATAAAGGCTGGGAACTTGTTTCTGTAAACTATGACTGGCTAACGGTTAGCTATACTCTTTTTTTTAGAAAGAAAGTCCTCAATTAAAGTGCTACGGTTATTGGTCTTAGGTTATTTTAGCATTGTCATATAACAACCCAATCAACACACTCACTACGTTCGCTGGGACGCAAACATGCGGGGCGGCTTCGCCATTATGCCCCACATGTCTGCGCCCGTTATTGGAAAGTTAGCTGCAAGGAGAAGTTTTTGAGCAAGCCAGATTTTTCAAGCTATTCGATTGAAGAGTTGCTGAACTGTAAGCAGAATATTGATAAAGATAGATATCCCGAACGCTATAGAGAAATTCTTGACTTAATTGCTTTACTCACCCAAGACCCCAAGATTAAACGCTCTCACGACGAGATTGTTTTCATAGAGTTTTGTGAATCACTCAGAGATGACTTAAGAATTACATTAGACGATAACTTATGGCCTATCTTAAAGTTATTTTCAAAGCGCTTGAGGGATAACGTACCAAGCACTTTTCAAGATCAAGTTTGCCCAGTATGTTCAGGCGATTTACACATTACTCAACGGTTTGGCGCGTGGGAAGTCGAGTGTCAAACCTGCGATATGGTCTATTCTATAACTGAGAGGCATTCGTCAATTTGAGCTTTGCAGCTAACAAACAACTGTAGCCATTCGCTGGCGCTCACTGGGACAATAACACGTAGGCTCAGTCGCTTCGCTCCAATTTTAGCCTACGTGTTATTGCCCCTAAGTTGGGCGTTATTTGCCACGTGGATATTCAATCAAGGAGGCTGTATATGTCTAAAAAATCGAGAGTCGTTCTATTACCACTTATTGCCAGCATTTCATTTGTATTTTCGTTCTGGATTTTGGAAGTGCGCAAGGCGCAAGAGTTTGCGGGTATCAGTAACGATGTAGCAGGAGGTGCGGTTTTGGGTTTGGGTATTGGTGTAATGCTCGTGCTACTTGCAACTGTACAAAACAAAAAACAGGGCTCTTTTTAGAGAGCGTCATATAACAAACCACTCAAGGCTCTCACTTCGCTCGCTGGGACGCTAACACATGGGCTGCGTCACTTCGTTCCTAATTTTAGCCCATGTGTTAACGCCCCTTAGTGGGGTGTTATGTCTCAGAAGGAATTGATAAATGCGGTTAATTTTTTTAGTACTTCTATTAGTCAATTTTGGCTGTCTTGCCTCATCCTGCATAGTAACAGATGAAATGCGCGAACAGTTCAATTCCAAACATGTCGAAGATGTTGCTATTGATACAGCTCTTAGAGATTCAAACTTCTCAGTAACTATTAAATTACCAGAGAGCATTGAAGGTCAAAGTTCTTATTCAGTACGGCTGGTATCAGACAGCCTTGAAAAACCAACATTCATCTTCCCTCTAGACTTGTATGAAGAAGATAACCAAACAAAGGCATGGTATGAAATAGATGCGGGGCTTGTGAGAAAGCACTTCATAGTGGTCAGCTTAAATGACTATTGTGCTCCGAGCATATTCAAGGAAGTTTTTTACCAATGAGACATAACAAAAAAATTAAGTTCGCCCGCTGCGCGGGCTGGGACGCAAACATGTGGGCTGCTCACTTCGTTCGGATTTTAGCCCACATGCCTGCGCCCCTTATTTAAAAGTTAGGTAGCAGCATGGAATTCGACACTATAAGAAATTTGGAATTAGAGCTAAATGATCTTGCTACCCGAAAAAACAAGCAACGTCTGGAAGTTTTAATAGCCGATGAATTCGAGGAAGTCGGAAAATCAGGCAAGAGGTTTTCTAAATCAGATATTATCAACGAACTGGTCAACGAAGAATCAGTTGCTTTTTCAGCCCATGATTTTAGCTTTGTTATACTAGCCAAAGACTGTGTTTTGGTTAAGTATCTGACCACAATAAATCAACAAAGTGCGTATCGGTGTTCTATATGGAAAAAATCACAAAACAATTGGCAAATTCAATATCACCAAGGCACTCCGATTAAACATGCTACCTAACAAAACGCTAAACTCGTTCCCTTCGGTCACTGGGACACAAACGCGGCGCGCCTTCGGCATTATAGCGCCGCGTTCGTGCCCGTTAGCTTAGCGTTAGGTGACAAGTGGAGAGTCTAAGAACAATTCTTTTTTTATGTGGCGCTTTCTCTTATTTGTATTTTTTGTATAAATACGTCAATGCACTCGACCTAGTTTGCACAGAGTTAAAGTCGCAAGACAATTTGAAGCTTTTTGGTATAACGGTAGAGCCGACAAAGTTAATTTTACTTGCAACTCCCAAGCTGACTTTTACGTTGATAAGTCGCTCGTATATGAAAGGTCGTCAAAGTGATTCGAGTTTTGTGTGTGCTCATAATTTGGCAAGGAAATACTTTTTAGCTATGGCTTTCTCTGCGCTTTCTTCGTTTTTATTGATAGTTTTGCTCAAGGATGTTTGAGATGTCACCTAACAACTCAATAAACTCGCTCACTACGTTCGCTGGGACGCATACACGCGGGGCGGCTTCGCCATTATGCCCCACGCGCCTGCGCCCGTTATTGAAAAGTTATGTTGCATATGAATTCAAATGACTAAGATTCGTAAATCAGGAATTGCCCTTTATCTCGCACTCATTGGTTTTTCTCTATCTAAAATCATTGGTTTGTTTTTGGGAGCTATAATTGGTGCCTTAGTGGCAGCGGCAATTGCTGAAACAAATAGTCCATCAATTATCGAATATTTTGTATGGTGTGGTGGCTTTGCTTTGTTGGGTATTTTTGTAGGTTCCATCGCAAATATGCCTCATAAGAATCCGGATAAATCAAAGGGTGACGTAGGTTCAGCAGATCCCAAAATGTCAGCCCCAGATGACTTTGGCGGAGGCGGTGGTTGTGACTAAGCAACATAACAAAAAAATTAAGCACGCCCGCTGCGCGGGCTGGGACGCAAACATGTGGGCTGCTCACTTCGTTCGGATTTTAGCCCACATGCCTGCGCCCCTTATTTAAAAGTTATGCATCAGGATGAACATGCAAAATAAACTCTTTTTTGTCGCTTTAATATTAGTAGCCGTTTTTTCGTTCTTAGCAGGTAAATATTTTACACATTCAAAAAAGAGCTCAGAATACATAGATGCGTTAGTTACGACTGTCAATTTGTCTTCAGATCGTTGGAATGAAATCAAGCTTCTTACTGTTTTATATGAGGCCTCATTACAGGACAAGGAAACGGCTAAGTTTCAATATGTTCTTGCAGTGTCGCTCATGTTTCGTGACGATATTCGGCTGAGAGATATCTATAAAAATGACTATGGTTTAAATACCGGAACTTACAGTACCAATAACGCCGTCATTGAGTCTTTGAAAAAACATGGATTTGCAGAGTGCGCTAATCTAAAAGGAGCAGATTTAGTCCAATGCAACTTGGATGTTTTAGAGAATGATGCATAACAACTCAATAAACTCTCTCACTTCGTTCGCTGGGACGCATACACGCAGGGCGGCTTCGCCATTATGCCCTACGTGCCTGCGCCCGTTATTGAAAAGTTATACGCTTTTGAAACTATGAGTCTTGAACAAGAAAAAATAGCCGCTTGTGAACATGCCAAAGCCTTGTTAAACAATAACTCTCTCTTTATAGACAGAGTTACCGAGCTATCTTACATCGGCAATAGGATATATGGGCAATGCTGGGAAACTGAGTTTCACGTTTTTGGTTTAATCGCCTCAGAAGCTGATCATTTACCTTTGGAAAAAGTCAGACCACTATGCTCCAAAGGTTTCTTAGAAAAATCAGACAAGGAAGTTTCAGAGCTAATAGATTTTTACTCGCAAGACGTTGAAAATGCTTGCAAGGCAATATTAAGCAAATTCAGCAACGTATAACAAACCGCTGTAGTCGGTCGCAAGCTCCCTGGGACAATAACACGTGGGCTCAGTCGCTTCGCTCCAATTTTAGCCCACGTGTTATTGCCCCTAAGCGGGGTGTTATAAGGCGTCAGCTTAAACTGCGTTTGGCTTCATAAAAATCCCAGTACAACTACCCTCACCTGTTTTCATTAGCATCGCTCTGGCTTGTGGTAAGTTTAAATCCGCCGCTTTCAATTCAAAGGTTGCGCATTAGGCGCTTTATCGCCAAGTTATTATTCGACGTCAACAAGCGCCAATGCGTTCGACAGTTCAAATGGCGGCTAGCTTCAGTCAGGTCAAAACCATCACTGCTCAGTCGTTTTGCTTGTTTGTGTTAACAATCAATCGTATGCTGGCTTCAACAGTTTTTAAAAAGATCAAAGGAACTGGCTTTGCTTATAACAAAGCGCTAAAGTCCACTCCCTTCGGTCGCTCGGACGCATTTACGCGGGGCGGCTTCGCCATTATGCCCCACGCAACTGCGCCGCTTAGCTTAATGTTATATGCTTTTCAGGAAGCTCATCAATAAGGAATTTTATGAATCTAAACGCTACATTTTGGGGGCAAGCACTCTTCATCCTCGCTTTAGTTGTAATTTTTCTTACCATCAAATTTGCTAAAGGAAAGGCTGACAATATCGGGTTGGTTGCCATTTACG
>NZ_LR812090.1:0-220587 GCF_903772925.1 Alteromonas macleodii | reverse complement strand
ACAAATCCCCGCCTATGGCGGGTATTTTATTTAAACAGTAAAAAGCCAATTTGATGAGTGATTAATCGCAATTCGATGTATTACCGTGCAATAGTATTCTAAAAATTTTATTTCACGAAACTGTTGACAAAAATACACGCTTGATCGTTTCACCCTAGACTTTTATCCCCAATTTGAAAAAGTGCCTGATCCTGCACATATTTACGATCAAAAAACATTAAGATCAGCATGGATTGCTCTACACCGCTTGATTTCACTGATATTTCGTGATCCGACCAGAAGGTTACACCAAGATCGTGATCTGCCGGTATATATGGCTATTAACAGACTTACCAACAAGGTTTTCCACTATTTATCCACAGAGGACAAAACTCACTTATTGAGTAAACCTCGCTAAAAATTGTTTGTACTGTTCAATGGCATAGTCACTTGTAAGCGTTGCATTATGTGTGGCTCCGGGAATTACGGAAATGTATTTTTTGCTACTTGAAGCATCTTCTAGCAATTGTTGACTGATTGGATAAGGCGTTATCTTGTCTTGTTCACCAACTACAAGCCACAAAGGGCCTTCATAATGGCGAAGAATTGGTGCTATTTGCATACTGTGAACTTCGTCGTGAAGTTTCATGTTAGTGAAAGAATTAGAGAAACCCGGCACCATATTGGCAATTAAATCAGAAATGTTGTTGAAAGCCCCGTCCAGTACCAAAGCATCTATTTTTCGATTGGCCGCAACATAACTTGCGAAATAACTGCCTATACCACGGCCGTGAACAATAGTGGGAAGTGAGGCATCAAACGCATTTTCGACATAATCAAACTGGGTTAACGCGTCTTGCTTGATAGCGTTAATACTCAAATCTTTTGCCTTATCACTGGCCCCTACCCCCTGATAATCGAGCCATAAAATATTAGCGGGCAGCTTACCCAGCCTGTGAATAATGCTGTTATTTTCACTTAGCGGCATACGATTGTCTGCGAAGAAAACAATGTTAACGATTGGGTCAGGGTATGAAACGGCAACACCTCTTAGGGTTAATCCAGCTTCGTTTTTTACTTCAACACGGGTGATGCCCGCTGAGGTTTTATCTTTTTGAATGGCGGCGTGCAGCTTTGTGGTATCAAGAGGTTGTTGCTGCGCATCTTGATAGAAGAATGCAGAAGGAGATACGTTAATTGCACACCCTAATAGTGAAACACTGGCAACTACACTGATTACTGCGTTTTTAAAGGTCATCATTTAAGAACTGTCCGTGTTGATTTGTAATAGGGAAGTTTATATTTAACCTACGAGTGCTTGAAAGTCGCGTCACTGCACACACTTTGTGCTTTGATATGCTAAACCAGCTGTAACAGTTTGCAACAGTTGTTCAGTTTCTTCGCACTACAAACTTTCTTATACTTGAGTCTATATTACTGACATAAGCTATCCATAAGAAAAAATTAAAATAATGAAAAGTACATCATTTTTCTCACCCCGCATTGCGCCATCAGCACGAATGATTTTCGCCTGCTGCACGCTACTTTTGCTCGCCGCTTGCGAGTCTACGCCGCCCGAGCTTGATTCATCGTTAATTCCTGAGTCGCAGAGAAAAGATTATCAGCTAACCATGTCTAAAGCGAAAGCTTGCCCAATTAACTTGGCAGAATTAATCGATATGCGGTCGAGTAAAGACTTGCTCGTTGGAAGCAGTAATGTAACAGAAGACACGCTCTATTCACTGTTACAGCAAAGCTTAGAAGCGATGAATGTCAGCCCAGATATTGAAGCAGCCACAAGCGTTAAAGTAGTACTAAACCGCGCGTTTGTAAAAAGCTTAGGAAGTAATATGGTTGCCACCGTGGTGCTTAATGTTTTATACAAACCTGATAATGCCGATGAGTATTCACCCGCCGCCACTTTCAGAGGGCAAAGCGTAAATGTAAACGCCAGTGTCAGTGAAAAAGAGAGCAGTCAGATTGCTATCGATGCCATGAAAACCGCCATTCATGATGCCACCAAACGTATAAAGTCTTCACTATTACCCAACTGCGGAAATACGCTCAGCGAACTAGAGGCGGTATAAGCCTAAGAAACTATGATAGTGGACACGATTGAGTGAGCGTAAGCCCTAAGCTCGAACTTTCAATCAGGAGAAGATTCAGTAGATTAGACGCGTGTTTTTAACCATAAAGCACGCCATGCCGCCGTCAACCGCCGCTTTTCTACCCATGTCGGTATCTTCAAACACCACACAATGCTGTGGTGCTACACCCATTAATTCTGCCGCACGCACAAAGGTTTCAGGGTGAGGTTTACCTTTAGTGACGTCATCGGCTGTAACCAGCGCAGATAATTGGGCTAGCAGGCCGTGTTCATTTAACACCATTTGCGCGTGCTGCCTATCTGAGCCCGTCCCCACTGCAATTGGCATGCTTCCTTTATAGTGATTAAACACGTTAAGGGTATCTTGAATAAGCCTTGGCACATGGTTTAGCCCTTCAAAGGCCTGTTTTTTATATGAAGCAACCTCTGCTGGATCGTGGCTTTTTCCATACTTTGCATTCATAAGATGTACGGTTTCAAAGGTAGGAACACCACCTAAACTGTATTGATAGTCTAGGTCAAAAGGATAACCAAACGCATCGCACGTAAGCTGCCACGCATCAATATGCGCCCCCATTGAATCGACCAAGGTGCCATCCATATCAAAAATAATGGCTTTGTAGCTGCTTAGGTCAATCATGGTTTTCGCTTCCTTTTCAAAAATGGTGTGGTGCTAACCTTTCATGGTTGCAATGAGATAAGCAACTATGCAGACAACACGTCTCGCGCTTTTACGGCGTCGAAATCACGATCAACTTTTAAGTATACCGCGCTATTTTGACTGTTTAATGTCACTTCCAGTACACCCGGCACCAGCAATAGGTCGGCCTCAATGCTAGAAGCATTTGAACTATCAAACTCTGCGTTCATCATCACGCGCTTTACCCGACTCACTTCTTTAACCCCAAGAATAATAAAAAGCCAAAGCAGAGTACTAGCAGCGCCGATGCCATACGCCAATTCTTGCGACCAAATATCGGTAACGAAACCTGAAATTACACCACCTAAAAACGCGCCAAAAAACTGAAAACTAGCGTAAAGCCCCATCGCCGTTCCTTTTTGTCCTGCAGGAGCAATGCTTGACACCAAAGCAGGGAAGTTCGCTTCTAAATAATTAAAGCCGGTAAAGAAAAGAACCACGGCTGCGGTAACCCACCACCAGCTTTGGTCTTCTAAGCTAAGTGCTAAAAACGCGCCGCCCATTAACACTACACCGGTTAAAAGAAGTGATTTTGGGGTACGGCCTCTTGCCGCTCCCATCATAATGATGAGGCCAACTATAGACGCGCCAAGTACTGGTAAGTAAATCGTCCAGTGGCTATCTAACGTCATATCAAAGTTCAGCAGCGTAACAGGCAATTGAACAAACAGCAGCGTAATAAGCATGTGCAGAATCATTACGCTGACGTTTAAACGCCATAACTGAGAAGAAAAAACTAAGCGCTTTAGCTGGTCTTTTTGCGGGAGTGTATCACCGCTACTAAGCTGCACACCGTTTGGCACTACCCATTTAACCAGTGGCATGCAAAGAATGGCCAGAATACCAGTAATACCAAACACGCCTGCAAGCCCGTAGCTGTTGGCAATAAGAGGCCCTAAAATAACCGCTAAATAGAATGAAAAGCCAATAGCAATACCTATAACAGCTAACACTTTGGCTCGCTGACTTTCCCGGCTGACATCGGTAGCAAGGGCCATAATCGCACCTGCAATAGCTCCAGCGCCTTGAAGAATACGCCCAACAATCATCATAACCATGCTGTCGGCGTTTGCTGCTACAAAGCTTCCTAAAGCAAATACAGCAAGCCCCAGCAAAATAACGGGTTTACGACCCCATTTGTCAGACATCATGCCCATAGGAATTTGCAGCGCAGCCTGGGTTAGGCCATATCCACCCACGGCAAGTCCCACCAATAAAGGCGAGTAATCCGGGTAGTCCATCGCGGCCACAGCCAATACAGGCATAACCATGAACAACCCCATCATGCGTAATACGTAAACGGAGGCGAGTGCAAGCGCGGCGCGTAATTCCAAAGCGTTCAAAGCGTCTGTTTCCCTCAATAAATAAAATCAAAAAAACATAAAAGCGCGCAGAGAACACCTGTTTCTGCTGCATTAAGAACAAGGCCGCGAAGTGTAGCACAATACCAGTCCGCATAGATAATTGCCCACGTACCTAAAATTCGATTAATACAATTGGCATTTTCTTCCACTCGCGAGGTTGATTTAGCCTTTTCGCCTTAATAAGGGTTTAAAAGTGGAGATAAAATCACCACTTTGCAAGGTAGTTTCGTTAGTACTAATCGTAAGCTTGTGCCTGTAAGGTGATCTGCTTACTCCACTCACAGTATAACTTGAATGTCATATCACTTTACTTGACACCTATGGCATACTGATTCTTTTTCTCTCATTTAGGCTTCAATGGATAAAATCGAAATTCGCGGTGCTCGCACCCACAACTTGAAAAACATCGATTTAACACTGCCACGAGACAAACTGGTGGTGATAACCGGCCTTTCTGGCTCGGGTAAATCGTCTCTTGCATTCGACACACTTTATGCGGAAGGTCAACGTCGTTACGTTGAGTCTTTATCTGCCTACGCGCGTCAGTTTCTTTCCATGATGGAAAAACCCGATGTTGATCATATTGAAGGGTTGTCACCTGCAATATCCATTGAGCAGAAATCAACATCTCACAACCCGCGCTCCACCGTGGGTACCATCACTGAGATTTACGACTACTTACGTTTGATGTTTGCCCGCGTAGGCACCCCACGTTGCCCAGAGCACGATGTGCCTTTGGACGCACAAACGGTTAGTCAAATGGTAGACAGAGTGCTAGCGATGCCAGAAGGCAGTAAGCTGATGTTGCTAGCGCCCATCGTTAAAGAGCGCAAAGGTGAGCACGTTAAGACGCTGCAGAACCTGTCAGCACAAGGTTTCATTCGCGCGCGTATTGACGGAGAAGTTTGCGACTTGTCCGATCCACCGCCACTGGATTTGCATAAGAAGCACACCATTGAAGTTGTGGTGGACCGCTTTAAAGTGCGTGACGATATGGCGCTGCGTTTATCAGAATCATTTGAGACAGCGCTAAGCCTTGCTGGTGGTAACGCTGTCGTAGCTGATATGGACGACAAAGACGCGGAAGAAATAGTGTTCTCTGCCAACTTTGCTTGTCCTCACTGTGGCTACAGCATTAGTGAACTTGAACCACGTCTGTTTTCATTTAATAACCCAGCGGGTGCCTGCCCAACTTGTGACGGGCTAGGTACCAGACAGTTTTTTGACCCAGCACGCGTTGTCGGCAATACCGAATTGAGTCTGTCTGGCGGCGCTATTCGCGGATGGGACAAGCGCAGCTATTACTATTTCCAAATGCTGCAGGCGGTAGCAGACCATTATAAATTTAGTCTTACTGTACCGTTTGAGGAACTCGATAAGAAGCACCAAGACATAGTGCTTTACGGGTCCAAAGGGAAATCGCTATCCTTTAAATATATTAACGAGCGCGGCGACGTGATGGAACGCAAACATCCATTTGAGGGCATAATCCCAAATATGGAGCGCCGCTATCGCGAAACCGAATCGAATTCAGTTCGTGAAGAGCTAGCAAAATATTTAAGCCAACAACACTGTAGCAGTTGTAACGGCACCCGCTTGCGGGTAGAAGCGCGTAACGTATTTATTCAAGATACTAACTTACCTGCTATTGCAGAAATGTCGATTGCAGATGCGTTTGGCTTCTTTGAGTCACTTAACCTAGAAGGTCAGCGAGCGCAGATAGCTGAAAAGATTCTAAAAGAAATTATGGACCGCCTAAGCTTTTTGGTGAATGTGGGCCTAAATTATCTTTCTATGTCGCGCAGTGCCGACACCTTATCCGGTGGTGAAGCCCAACGTATTCGACTAGCAAGCCAAATTGGCGCAGGCCTTGTTGGCGTAATGTACGTACTCGATGAACCATCCATTGGTCTTCATCAACGCGACAATGAACGATTGCTTGGCACACTTACACGCTTGCGCGACTTAGGTAATACGGTATTGGTTGTTGAGCACGACGAAGATGCCATACGCGAAGCCGATTACATTGTGGATATTGGCCCGGGTGCCGGTGTACACGGTGGTGAAATAATTGCCGAAGGTTCGCTGGAAGACATTAAAAACAGTGAAGACTCACTTACCGGAAAATACCTATCTGGTAAGGAAAAAATAGATATACCTGCTAGCCGTACGCCAGTTAAAGACGATAAGTGGTTAGAGCTTTTAGGCGCTACGGGTAACAATCTGCAATCCGTTGATTTACGTATTCCTACGGGTGTAATGACCTGCGTAACGGGGGTGTCTGGCTCGGGTAAATCAACGCTGATTAACGATACTTTCTACAAAATTGCACAACGGGAATTAAACAAAGCTACCACTTCTGAACCGGCGCCGCATAAGTCGATGACGGGGTTAGATCAGCTCGACAAAGTGGTAGATATTGACCAAAGCCCAATTGGTAGAACCCCGCGTTCTAACCCCGCTACCTACGCTGGCATATTCACTCCCATTCGTGAAATGTTTGCGGGCACTCAAGAGTCACGTTCACGAGGCTATAAGCCTGGCCGCTTTAGCTTTAACGTGAAAGGCGGGCGCTGTGAAGCATGTCAGGGCGATGGTGTGATTAAAGTAGAAATGCACTTTCTGCCAGACGTGTACGTGCCCTGTGATGTATGTCAGGGAAAACGCTATAACCGTGAAACCCTAGAGATAAAATACAAAGATAAGAACATTCATGAAGTGTTAGAAATGACCGTGGAAGATGCTCGTCAGTTCTTTGATGCTATTCCATCTATTTCACGTAAATTGCAGACACTGATGGATGTGGGTTTGTCTTATATCCGACTTGGTCAAGCGGCCACTACCTTATCTGGTGGTGAAGCGCAACGAGTAAAATTGGCGAAAGAGTTGTCAAAAAGAGACACTGGGCAAACACTTTATATTTTGGATGAGCCTACTACAGGTTTGCATTTCCACGATATTAAGCAGTTGTTAGCCGTCCTTCATCGACTACGCGATCACGGTAATACCGTTGTGGTTATTGAGCATAACCTAGATGTAATCAAAACCGCAGACTGGATTGTGGACCTTGGACCTGAAGGGGGATCTGGAGGTGGCCAGATTATTGCAGAAGGAACACCAGAGCATGTGGCACAACAAGAAGTTTCACATACAGGACGATTCCTGAAACCCATGCTCACACAAGCTTGAGCCGGTTTAGATGTAAATTCGTAGGCGTTGAGCGCATGACTTCTTCTTTGTAAGCTGTTGTGTAATTTACACGGCAGCTTGTAAAAAGTGCGCGTTGACGTTTATTTGCACGTTTTTTCATGCTGGTCAGAGCTTGTTTTGGCAAATCATACGTTACGATGATTTATGTGAATTTTGCAGTAAGAATTGCTGGAGCGAAACCCAATGACTCAAACGCCACCACTAGCCTTAGTTAAGACTTGGTACCACTTACTTTCATCATCTGAAGATAACGATGTGAAAGCGCGCGCACAAGAAATGCTGTTAAATGCTTTCGAGTCGCCAGAGGCTATTGCAGTTTATTTGAAAGAACACAATATTCTTAAGCACTGATCAAAAAAGCCTTAGCGTAGTTTATGTAACCGCGCTAGGGCTTAATGTTTTTCATGTCTGACAAAGATTATAGAATATTAAGCGTGCTTAGCTGCTTGAATTGCTAATCCTTCGCACACCGAATTGAACGCATCGTTTTCTAATCGAGGCAGCCCCGTAAGCAGTTTTTCATAGAGAGCATCGACTACAATAGGTGATAAACTCATACCACCCGTTATCATTACCACCTCTGGTTTTTCACTGCTGTTTTCCAAACATTCCACGACTAACGCTTTCACTTTATCTAGCCAAGGTTTTAACGCCTTTTTAAGTGAATCCTGTGAAATCTCTACATCAAAGTCGTCTTCAATGTAGTGCAGCGGTAGCGTAATGTTTTGCTTGCTCGAAAGTAGTTCTTTGGCCAAACGCGCTGAGTTGACCACTCGAGCAGACAACTTATTCTCTTGCACGATAAGCAAACGCTCTAACTGGGCCGGCTCTTTAATCACTGACATGGTTTGAGAAATATCTAACCCGTAATCATCAGAGAAAAAGCGCGTAAGCGCTGGAATGTTATCAACAGCGCACATATCAGAAAAATAGGTAGGCGGAACAGGTAACCCGTTAATCATTTTAAGGCCCATACCCATTTCAGGGGCTATGCCTTTAAGAACCAAGCTTTTATCACAGTCCATACCGCCTAAACGTCTGCCTGTTACCGCTAGCACATCGTCTTTACGGTCAAGCTGATTAGAACGCTCCGGCGAAAGCTTAATACAGCAAATATCCGTCGTTCCCCCACCAATATCGACAATTAGCGTGGTAGTGTCTTTTGGTAAGGTTTGCTCAATCTTATACGCTGCAGCAATAGGTTCATCCAAGAAGTTTACACCTGAAAACCCAGCGTTAGTCGCCGCTTCAGTCATAATCTGAATGGCTTGGGCATTGCCCTCTTCACCGCGGGTGCCGTGAAATTTAACAGGGCGGCCAATAACCGCATTATTAACAACCTTGCCCAACTGCTGCTCGGCACACTGTTTAAAGTAAGCAAGCTGCTTGGCGATAATGCCGATGAACGCCTGTTTTTGGTCGCCATCTAGCGATGCGCCTAAAAAGTTCTTGGGGGAATAGATAAGTCGGCCTTTGTCCGGCATTTTAAGAAAGCGCCTAAAGCCCTCTTCACCAAATGCAAACTTGCCGTGCTCTACCAAACGCAGCAAAGGAATTTCGTCTAGCGACATGGCGTGCATTAACTGCTGAATCGCTTTTCGTTGAAGGGCTGGCTTGTTATGGAGGTCACCACGAAGCGAGTCGATTCGGCTGCTATACATTGCCTGCTCTTTCGGGTCTTTTGCCGAGTAATAGCCGTCTTTAGCTTTGTCTATTTGTTCGCTGATCACTCGCTGCAACTGAGCAACTTTCGCCTCTACCATAGCATCAGGAGGCGGCGGCAGTTCATCTTCAAAGTAAATGAACACCGAAGAACGAATTTTATTGCCCTTTTTATCTAGCGGGTCAAGTTTGATGTGCTGATGGGCCGTTCCATCAAAATACACAACCTCAGAATTTGATGTACCGTAGTCAATCCCAATCGCAGTCATAGTATGTTCGCTCAAAAAGTTAGATGCGGATTGTAATGCAAAAGAAGCTAACGGCACACCCCCTGTAAGCTAATCGAAACACAACGATTTGCCTTAAACACAATCGCTTACACAAGGGCTTACTGAAAACCCCTGCCCATAATGCTAGAGTAGGAATTAAACTTATAACAATGCCCACAAATAATTATGAGTAATACAGCACCACTTATCACTTCTTTTGACGTACGTTTTTGCGAAACCGATGCCTTACAGCATGTTAGTAATACGGCACTAGTTGCGTGGTTTGAAGCAGCCAGAGAGCCCATTTTCAGAATGTTTACGCCTGAGCTAGATTTACAAAACTGGCCGCTAATTTTAGCCAGCTACAAGGTCGACTTTTTAGCTCAAATTTTTTATGGAAAACCAGTAACGGTTAAAACTTTCATTAGTCGGTTGGGAAACAGTGCATTCGACGTGTTTCAGGAGCTTTGGCAAGACGACAAGCTATGCTCGACTGGCGTGACCACCATGGTGCATTTTGACTACAAAACACAGCGCTCTGCGCCTATCCCAGATAATGTGAAGTCGGAACTGCAGTCACATTTTAAAGAACTACCCACTAAGTAATAAAGCGCAGCACGAGGTATCCATGAGCGATTTAATTGAAGTTATTGACGATGTATTACCACCTGAGCTGTGCTCGCAGCTTATGGCGCGCTTTGAAAGCAGCCCTAATTTGAGCCAAGGTCGCACTGGCGGTGGTGTAGATTTAGATAAAAAGCGCAGCATGGATGTGTCGATAAGCCGAAGCCCGGAATTTAAAGATTTGTTCCAGCAAGTGATGCAGCATACCGGAAAGCAACTGGTTGCCTATATTGAAAAATACTATTTTGCACTTGTTGGGCCTATTGGCTTAACCGTACGCCACCCCAAAACCGGCGAACCGGTAAAAGTCACCGGGGAAAACTTTGAAGAAGTGGGTAAGCCAAATTTAGCCAACCTGGTTAACTACCTGTTTCGTGTAGGCGATATTAATGCGCAGCGATACACCGCGGGTAACGGTGGCTACCCCTACTGGCACTCAGAAGTGTACCCGCAGCTTCAACATAACGATGCGCTGCACCGCGTGCTGCTGTTTATGTACTACTTAAATGATGTGGACGAAGGCGGCGAAACAGAATTTTACTATCAAAACCGTGCGGTTAAGCCCAAAGCAGGCAGAATGGTGATTGCGCCTGCCTATTTTACTCACACCCATCGCGGCCAAATTCCAAAAAGTAACGACAAGTACATTTTAACGTCGTGGCTTTTGTTTAACCGCGCTGAGCAGATTTATACGCAGGGCTAGCCTACAAAGGCTAGCTTTTTAGAACCCTTCAACTGCTTCGCCCGTTAAGCGATAACCTACAGACGCAATATCGCCTTTCCAACCGTCAGTCGACAGTTCACCGGTAACCCAAATCGCATCGTAAATATTATCTATTCGCACACCTTCTTCAAATTTCACGTACACAATTTGATTAGACGGTGGTGGTGGTACGTGAATACAGGCTCCAAAATACGGAACAAGTAAAAACTCGGTGGTTAGTTCAGCGGTACCTTCTAGCGGCACAACAAACCCCGGAATTTTCACACGTTTTCCGTCAAAGGTATCGACCACTGGTGCATCAGGCTGAAGCTGACTCATTTCACCATTGTGTTGAACCGACGGAGGCGCAAGCTCATTAAAGCCTTCGGGCACCAAGTCTTCCCAGTATACTTCTACAGGAGTTTGAACCGAGGCTTCATCTGCCAGAGCGTTAAAGGTTATCACCATCATCAGCATTGCAAATAATGAGGTTACGGATAATTTTAGGTAGGTCATACAGCTCTCTATCGTTGAGTATTCGTTCCACATTTTTGTTTTAGCTTTTGATTTTCGTTTTTTACTTAAACTTTTTCACTACGAACAAAAAAGGGCTGGTATTACACCAGCCCTTTGTATCATTAATTTAAAGCAGCGTGAATTATTCTGCTTCGAAACGCTCGATGCTTGAGGTAATTTCAGCTTTTGCAGCAGCTGCATCTGACCAACCGTCAATTTTAACCCACTTACCTGGCTCTAGATCTTTATAGTGCTCAAAGAAGTGCTCAATTTGCTTAAGAAGCAGCGGAGGTACGTCAGCAATTTCGTGTACGTCGCGATAGATTGTAGAAAGCTTGTCTACTGGTACTGCTAGTACTTTTGCGTCTTTACCTGACTCGTCAGTCATGTTTAGTACACCTACAGGGCGACATTTGATAACTGAGCCAGAAAGTAGTGGGAACGGCGTCATAACAAGAACGTCAACTGGGTCACCGTCTTCAGACAAAGTGTTGTTCACATAACCGTAGTTAGTTGGGTAATGCATGCAAGTCGCCATGAAGCGGTCTACAAACATTGCGCCTGTGTCTTTATCTACTTCGTATTTCACCGGGTCAGCGTGTGCTGGAATCTCAATGATTACGTTCACTTCATCTGGTACATTTTTACCAGCAGAAATAGCACTCAAGCTCATTCTTAGGTCCTTTCAGTAATGTATTAAAAATTTTGGCCGTAAGTATACGGTGACAGAAGCAAAATAAAAACGCTTTACGACCCATGTCGTACTAATCTCTTTATTTTTCGCAAAATTTTGCTGCTTTTTAACAAAAAAATGGCCCCGACGGGCCATTTTTCGCTACTACGCTTTGTCGTTGTAGCTTAAGCACATTTCAACTTCATCTTTCGAGCCGATAATGCAAGGTACGCGCTGGTGAATTTCTTCAGGCATAACTTCTAGAATACGGCCATTACCCGTTTCCGCTTTACCACCGGCTTGCTCCATCAAAAACGCCATTGGGTTTGCTTCGTAAAGCAAACGCAACTTACCTGGTTTTGATGGGTCCCTGTTATCAAATGGATACATAAAGATTCCACCACGACATAGTAAACGGTGAATATCACCCACCATAGCCGCTACCCAGCGCATGTTAAAGTCTTTGCCACGAGGACCTTCTTTACCCGCTAGTAGATCAGCAATATATGCTTGCATTGCCGGTTCCCAATGACGCTGGTTAGACGCGTTAATCGAGAACTCAGACGTTTCTTCTGGTACTTGAATATTCGGGTGAGTAAGTAGGAAGCCGCCGTGAGTTTTATCAAGGGTATAGATATGCGTACCGCGACCTGTAGTTAGCGCTAACATTGTAGACGGGCCATACAGAACATAACCTGCTGCAACCATTTGTGTACCTGGCTGCAAGAACGCAGACGGGTCATCTGGCTTCATCCACTGCGGTGCATGGGTAATAGAGAAAATAGTACCAATAAGGCTATTAATTTCAGTGTTTGAAGACCCATCTAATGGGTCGAAGCTTACTAAGTAGTTACCTTCCGGATTACACGGTACTACATCGTCTTCTTCTTCAGACGAGATGGCTTTTACGTAGCCAGATTCCCTTAGCGTGTCCTTTAAAATGTGGTTAGAGATAACATCGAGCTTTTTCTGTGTTTCGCCCTGTACGTTTTCTGAAAGGGTTGAACCGAGCACGCCAGCAAGTGCGCCTTGACTCACGCGGAAAGAAATTTCTTTACAGCCCGCTAGCAGTGTACGAATGAGTAAAATTAACTCAAGCGGTGCACCGTCTTGTTGCAATTGGGAATTTAAACGTTTCATTGAATGTAAGCCTTTTTTTCGTGTGTAGGGTGTTGTGCTACCAGTCGCTCAGCTTTCCTTACCGGCGTTTGTCTGAAGCACACACAGGTTTTGAACCTGTGGCTAGATTGTAACCGTGTTCTTGGGTAAGTGGAACACACTTACCAAAAGTCATACACACACCATACCAGTTTGCATACTTTGATTTCCTGAATGTTTACAGTGCACAAAGGCTAACGGCAGCACTGCTTTGATAAAAATTGAATTATCTATCGGCCTTATGGTTCTGATACAGTACCCCAATAACATGATAATTCATTGAGAATGCGCTATGCATGTACATATTTTAGGCATTTGTGGAAGTTTTATGGGTGGTATCGCCGCCATTGCTAAATCACTAGGCCACAAAGTAACAGGGTCTGATAAAAACGTTTATCCCCCAATGAGCACTCAGCTCGAAGCACTTGGCATCGAACTGACCGAAGGCTATTGCAAGAGCCAGTTTGATCCCGCTCCAGATATGGTAGTTATTGGTAACGCCATGTCTCGTGGCAATCCCGCCGTAGAATACGTGCTAAACCGCAACTTGCCCTACACCAGCGGCCCGCAATGGCTTCTTGATAACTTACTCAAAGATCGTTGGGTAATTGGGTTATCAGGTACCCACGGTAAAACCACCACCAGCAGTATGGTAGCGTGGATTTTAGAACACGCAGGGCTTAACCCTGGTTATTTGATTGGCGGTGTTCCAGAGAACTTTGGCGTGTCGGCCCGCGTGGGTGAAAGCCCCTTTTTTGTCATAGAAGCCGACGAATACGACAGCGCATTCTTCGATAAACGTTCTAAGTTTGTACACTATCGCCCGAAAACATTGGTTATCAACAACCTTGAGTTTGATCACGCCGATATTTTTGCAGACCTTGCAGCTATACAAACCCAGTTTCACCATTTGGTTCGCATGGTGCCAGAAAATGGGCTTATTCTTACGCCAAACAGCACGCCTGCCATTGAAGATATGTTGAAGAAAGGCTGCTGGTCTTCTCGCCAATCACTAGGCAAAGATTGGCAGGCTGAACTGTTGAAGAAAGACGGCAGTGAATTCAATGTGTTACATAACGGCGTTATAGCCGGAACCGTAACCTGGTCACTTGTAGGTCAGCACAACGTAGACAATGCCCTTATGGCAATAGCTGCCGCCCACCATGCAGGTGTTACCTTACCTGATGCCATAGAAGCCTTATCATTTTTTAAGAATGTTAAGCGTCGCATGGAAGTAAAGGGTGAAGTAAACAACATCACCCTTTATGACGACTTTGCACACCACCCTACCGCAATAGCAACTACACTGGATGGGCTGCGTAAAAAAGTAGGTAATGCCCGTATATTAGCTGTGCTAGAGCCGCGTTCCAACACAATGAAAATGGGTGTACACAAAGATACGCTGGCAAATTCGTGGCAAAAAGCCGATGAAGTTTATTTGTATGAACCTGAAGGCATGGACTGGTCGTTAGTCGATTCGGTAGCACACAGCAACGCGCCTACGCACTGCTTCAGAGATGTAGAGAAGATCGTTCAAGGCGTTTGCAACGTAGCACAACCGGGCGATCATATTCTTGTAATGAGTAACGGCGGTTTTGAAGGCATTCATGGCCGAATACTCGACGCTTTAAAAATGAAGTCCAAACTGTAAAAAATTAGAATAACGTTATATTCGATAGACAAGCCGCAAGGCTGGTTATCAACAGAGGCTAAACCATGAAACACGATAAGCAAGTTACGCTTGCTATTACAGGTGCATCTGGCGCACCTTACGCCCTAACACTGCTGAAATCGCTGGTTAATGCAGACTATCAAGTTTATGTACTTATCTCTTCAGCTGCCAAAGTGGTATTTGCCACTGAAGAGAACGTTAAGATACCAGGGCGCCCTGAAGACGCAGCGGCGTTTTTTACCGAGCACTGCAATGCTAAACCTGACCAAATCAAAGTATTTGGGAAAGAAGAATGGTTTTCACCAGTGGCTTCAGGTTCGGCTGCCCCGGCTAAAATGGTGGTATGTCCGTGCTCTACAGGCACCTTATCTGCCATTAGTATCGGCGCTAGCGATAACCTAATTGAGCGCGCAGCAGATGTAGTACTAAAAGAACGAGGCCAACTTATTTTAGTGCCAAGGGAAATGCCACTTTCTTCTATTCATTTAGAAAATATGCTTAAACTTTCACAAATGGGCGCTACAATAATGCCCGCTGCGCCAGGCTTTTATCACAACCCTAAAACTATCGATGATTTGGTGGATTTTGTTGTGGCGCGCATACTAGACCACCTGGGTATTGAGCAGTCTCTTGTCGCAAGATGGGGCTATCAATCTTCAAAACATTCTGAGGGTTAACCATGTTCGCGTTTGCAAACAGGATTTGCGCAGTAGCGCTGAGCACACTATTTACGTTGTGCGTTGCATCACCCGCTTTCGGCTGGGGACAAACAGGCCATAGAGTAACTGGCGCTATTGCCCAGCAATACTTAAGCCCCCTATCGCAGGCTGCACTTATGGACCTGTTGCCACATGGTTCATTGGCTGAAGCGGCGACTCATGCAGATGAAATGCGTTCTGACCCCAGCGAATTTTGGCAAAAAACCGCTAGCCCTTGGCACTATGTATCCGTGCCTGAAGGAAAGACCTACGAAGAAGTGGGTGCACCAAAGCAAGGTGATGCAGTTACCGCGTTAAAGCAATTTACCGAAACCTTGAAAAGTGACACATCCAGAATTGAAGAGAAGCGCTTAGCACTTCAATTTATCGTGCATATTATTGGCGACTTGCATCAGCCACTGCACGCTGGAAACGGCACCGATCGTGGTGGTAACGATGTAAAAGTACGCTTTTTCTGGCAAGACTCTAACTTGCACCGCGTATGGGATTCGCAAATGCTAGATCAGCGGGACTTGTCCTATTCTGAATGGACTGAATGGCTTACAAATACTATTACCTCAAAAGACATTCGCAGCTGGGCTACTACCGACCCTATGGTGTGGATTGAGGAAAGTACCGCTATTCGCGATACCATTTATCCAGATGACGCAAATAACATGAGCTATGACTACTTATACAATCATCTGCCTACTGCTAAAAAGCGTTTGCAGATGGCTGGTATTCGCATCGCTATGTATTTAAACCAGGTGTTTGAAGAAGCGAACAAGTAGCGTCACACTCGGTGTTTAAGCGCTGGACGCACTTAAATAGTTATAAACGCAAATAGAAATACAAACGGAGGCTCAAAGCCTCCGTTTTTTATTTCTTTGTTTTCAAAGCAGTTAGCGTCTGCTTGCTAATGCTTCAATCTAAATCTAGCGGTTCAGGAGAAAGAATAACGCCCGTGCTATCTGCATATAGGTGGTCTTCAGGTAAAAAAGTAACGCCGCCAAAGTTAACCGGTACGTCAACTTCTCCAATGCTTTCACACTCGGCATTTACAGGAATTGCAGCGACAGCCAAAACGCCAATATCTAATTCAGCAAGACTATCAACTTCACGTACGCTACCGTAAATCACAACCCCTTCCCAGTCGTTATCAATAGCGACTTGAGCAGATGATGCATCAAACAACGCGCGACGGCTTGAGCCCCCGCCATCTATCAGTAGTACTTTACCCGCACCAGGCTGAGCAAGCACACGGTCGATAAGACCTCGGTCTTCAAAGCATTTTACGGTGGTAATCTCACCACCAAAAGAATAACGGCCACCAAAGCTTGCGAAAATCGGATCTACTACGTCTACGCTGTCAGCAAACAAGTCGCATAATTCAGATGTGTTGTATTCCATTATTTTGCCTTACTAAAATTGAGAAGCGTTGAAGCTCTATGCTCGTTAGACCTAGCATAGCATTTATTCTGATGATGCAAATGGTTGATTTAGCGCGTTTCATCAAATTTTTATGTTTTGTTAAAAAAGCAGTGATTCAGCGCAGATGAGTCTTAATTGAGCACGTATTTTGCTTCATGAATCTAGTTAGAATTGTTCTGCTAAAAATTTTGTTTAATAACCACTTTCCCCGTATGTGCAAAGGGTGCATGGCAAAAAATAGAAATTGCGTTAGATGTCAAAAAAGTTTCTTTTTTCCGTCACCCACTGGTCACAGACACACTTTAGCCTGTGCAGTAATTAACCGATAGGGGACAAGGCGATGTTGATGAAATCCTTGACCAAGTACGACACTGACTTATTTTATCGCCTCTACAAACTGACGCAAAAAAGAGACTGCAGAAGTATTGTCTGGCTGTCAAAAACAGGTGACGGCTACTTATACTTTGTTATCGGTATGCTGCTTTGGGCATTTGAGCCAGAGCACGGTGAGCTTTTCCTTTACACAGCGCTGATGGCTTATGCGCTGGAATTACCCATCTATGTGCTGCTTAAGAAAATGTTCAAGCGCCCTCGCCCTTGCGATTTTCTAATGAATTTAACAGCACATGTCACGCCTTCTGATAAGTTTTCCCTACCCTCAGGCCACACCGCTGCTGCAACACTAATGGCGTGTATAGTTGCGCACTATTACCCGCCCTTCGCTTTACTGGCCTACTGCTGGGCCGCGCTTATTGGGCTATCACGCGTGCTACTAGGTGTACATTATCCCTCTGACGTGGTCGCAGGCTCTCTACTAGGCGTAACTATTGCAACACTAAGTATTTCAATTCTGGGGTAGCATGAAATTATTGTATGGTGTGCAAGGCACCGGTAACGGACATATTGCCCGAGCTAGAATTATGGCGACGGCATTGGCTGAGCGTGACGACGTTAGCGTTGACTTTGTTTTTACTGGTCGCGCCCCTGAAAAATATTTTGATATGGAAGTGTTTGGCGAATACCGAACATACAAGGGGCTGAGCTTTATTACGAAAAGCGGGCGCGTAGACAAATGGTCTACCGTTAAAGATGCCAACATTCGACAGCTTAATAAAGATATAAAAGCATTCGATACCAGCGGTTACGATTTGTTAGTTAATGACTTTGAACCCGTAACGGCCTGGGCTGCAAAGAAACAGGGGCTACCTTCTATTTCTATCAGCCACCAAGCGGCGTTCGCGTACGACGTGCCTAAAAGTGGTAATACTATTTTCGATAGTTTGATCATGAAGCTATTCGCACCTACCGAACTTCAACTAGGTGTACACTGGTATCATTTTAATCAGCCTATTATCCCGCCGTTCGTTTCAGAAAAACCCGTTGTGTCTTCTGGTAATGGCCACGTATTGGTTTACCTTCCTTTCGAAGATATCGAAGATATTCAACAAATGCTTGAGCCGCTAAGCGACCAAGTATTCGAATGCTTTCACCCAAACATCGACGAAGCGAAAGAAGTGGGTCACATCCACTGGCACCCAACCTCTAAAAAACACTTTCAAAAAGCGCTGCAGCATGCCAGTGGCGTGATTGCCAATGGCGGCTTTGAGCTATCGAGCGAAGCACTCCAGCTGGGCAAAAAGCTGTTGATTAAACCGTTACACGGGCAGTTTGAGCAGCTATCCAATGTGTTAACCCTTAACAAGTTGGATTTATGCCAGACTCTGTTTCAGCTTGATACCGATATTGTGGAAGAATGGCTCGAGGCGCCTGAAAACGAAGCCATTGCCTTTCCAGACAACCCGAACATCCTTATTGACTGGCTTAAAAATAAAGACTTTTCTGATACCAAAAGCCTCTGCGATACGCTTTGGAAAAACGTTCAATACGGCGATAAAACACAAGAACGTTTATTGGCTCTTGCAATTTAACACCGCAATGCGATGATAGCGGCATTTGTCGTATTCTTTGCGGGATTTTTCGTGCTTAAAAAGTCAGTTGTTTTCTTGCTAACACTCACAGCATTATGTGGCTGTGGTTATAAAGGGGCGCTTTATATTCCTGACGCGCCTGCACAAAACACCTCTACTGAACCAACGTCTTCTGAAAATGCAGAAGTCGATGCTTCGTCTAGCGCCAATACCCCATCCCCCGCAACTACTTCTGGAGAGCTGAACTAGTGGATTTTTTCGCCTACAGCCAAGGTCAGCTGCACGCTGAACAAGTGGCTGTTTCTGATATTGCAGCCCAGCACGGAACGCCGGTTTATATTTATTCACGCGCTACGTTAGAGCGCCATTGGCACGCTTTTAATGACGCTATCGGTGAACACCCTCACCTTGTGTGTTATGCAGTAAAAGCTAACTCAAACATTGGTGTGTTGAGTGTTTTAGCGAAGTTAGGATCAGGCTTTGATATCGTTTCTGCGGGTGAATTGGCCCGTGTAATTGAAGCCGGTGGTGACGCAAGCAAAGTGGTATTTTCAGGCGTAGGCAAAAAACACGACGAGATCCGCTATGCACTAGAACAAGGCATTATGTGCTTTAACGTCGAGTCAGAGCCAGAGCTTCATCGCATCAACCAAGTGGCTGGTGAAATGGGTGTACAAGCCCCTATTTCTCTTCGCATAAACCCTGATGTGGATGCTAAAACTCACCCTTACATCTCTACGGGGTTGAAGGCCAACAAATTTGGTATTGCTCGCGAACGCGCACTTGCTACTTATGAATTAGCTGCATCGCTACCTCATTTAAATGTGGTTGGCATGGACTGTCACATAGGCTCACAGCTTACCGAAATTGGACCTTTTGTTGATGCATTAGAGCGCTTACTTCTGCTCATCGATGAATTGGCCGAGCGCAACATTATTATCGAGCACTTAGATGTAGGTGGTGGTCTTGGCGTAACTTATAACGACGAGCAACCGCCTCATCCAAAAGCCTACGCACAAGCCATGGCTGAAAAAATGGTAGGTCGTGAAAACCTTAAGCTTATCCTTGAACCTGGTCGAGCTATTGCGGCTAACGCCGGTATTCTGGTCACCGAAGTTGAATTTATCAAAGAAGGTGAAGAGAAGAGCTTCGCCATTGTCGATGCCGCTATGAACGATTTATTGCGCCCAGCGCTCTACTCTGCATGGCAAAATATTATTCCTGTGAAAGAAGGAAGCACGGCAACGCCTCGCACTTATGATGTTGTAGGACCTGTCTGCGAAACTGGTGACTTTATAGGTAAAGATCGAGAGTTAGCTATCGAACCAACCGACTTACTTGCGGTTCGAAGTGCTGGCGCCTATGGTTTTGTAATGGCCTCAAACTACAATAGCCGCTGTCGCCCAGCGGAAATTATGGTAGACGGCGACAAAGCAATTGTGGTTCGCGAACGAGAAAAACAAAAAGATCTCTGGCAAGGTGAGTATAAACTTCCGTAAACTAGAGACAAACTAACAAGATAGATGCGCGTTTAATGCAGGTTCAATTTTCTAAAATGCACGGCTTGGGTAACGATTTCATGGTTATTGATAACGTTACTCAGAACGTCTTTTTCTCTAAAGAAAAAATTCAGCAATTAGCTAACCGAAACTTCGGTATTGGCTTCGACCAGCTGTTGATGGTAGAACCGCCATATGACCCTGAACAAGATTTCCACTATCGCATCTTCAATGCAGACGGCTCCGAAGTAGAACAATGCGGCAATGGCGCTCGTTGTTTTGCTCGCTTTGTTAAGCAAAAAGGCCTTATCAACCGCAACAAGATAGTGGTAAGCACCAAAGCAGGAAAAATGGTGCTTTACCTAGAAAAAGATGGTCAGGTTACCGTGAATATGGGCAAACCTGAGTTTGAACCTGCGAACATTCCGCTTACGGCCAACAAGCAAGAGAACACGTATATTTTGCGTGTGGGCGAACGCACCTTGTTTATTGGCTCGGCGTCAATGGGCAACCCTCATTGCGTTATGGAAGTTGACGATGTAAATACGGCCAATGTTGCCGAAATTGGCCCGCTTGTTGAAAAACACGAACGCTTTCCAGAAGGCGTAAACGTGGGCTTTATGCAGATAATTAACGAGTCGCATATCAAACTTCGCGTATTTGAACGTGGTTCGGGCGAAACTTTGGCCTGCGGCAGCGGTGCATGTGCAGCAGTTGCAATTGGTCAAATACAGGGTAAATTAAGTAAAGACGTACGGGTAGATTTACCCGGAGGCAGCTTACGTATACGCTGGCCTGGCCCAGATAACGTGTTAAAAATGACAGGGCCTGCCGAACACGTATATGACGGACACATAAATTTATGAGCGAAGTATCAGGGCAATCTAACGCCACGCAATTAATTGAGCCATTTAACGACACAACGGAATTGTCGAGTGCTGATGTGCGCGCGTTCTTATTACAAAACCCTGAGTTCTTTGCCGAACATGCCGACCTTCTCGAAAAAATTAAGCTTCCTCACGAGCACAAAGGCAGTGTTTCACTTGTTGAAATTCAAAGTGACCAGCTAAGACAAAAAGTCAGACAACTTAATTACAAGTTAAATCAGCTTGTCACTATCGCGAAGCAAAACGAGAAAATTTATCGCGTTTATACCGATTTAAACGTACAGCTACTACGCTGTGAAAGCGTAGCAGAAGTACAGTTTACCTTAGAAGATGTACTACAAGAGCGTTTGCAGTTGTCCTCTGCGGTGATAAAAAGCTTTAAAGGCCCTCACGCTATTCCTGAACTACAGCAACGTTTGTTCACAGAAAAGCGTTTTAAAAACACCAACTTTTTCTTTGGTCGCTTATCGCAGCACGAACGCCAACTTCTTTTCGGCGAAAACCCTGCGGAATCGGTCGCGTTGATGCTACTTGGTGACAACCGTGAATTAGGTATTTTGGGCATTAGCAGCAGCGACGCCAGCCACTTTACGCCAGATATGGATACCCTCTTGCTTCAACAGCTTCAGCAAGTGCTCAATATAATCCTGCCTGAAATGATGGGATATTAGGTGCTGTGTCTACGGACGCCTTAATCAGCAACTCCTGCCAACAATGGCTAGACAAGTTTCTCCTTCACTTACAGGTTGAGCGCGGGTTATCTCTTCACACCATTAAAAACTACCAGCGTCAGCTTACTGAAGTGGCAAAGCTACTTGGGCTTTACGAGTGGTCCGGACTTACACCAAGTGATATAAAGCGAGTTATGGCTGATGCGAAAATGTCTGGCCACAGTCCACGCAGCATTGCGCTGAGACTTTCAGCATTAAGAACCTTCTGCCAATACCTTATCGATCATCATCAGCTATTCAGCAACCCCGTAGAAGGCATTCAAGCCCCTAAACAAGGAAAACCGTTACCTAAGCAGCTTAGCGTGGATGAAATGCAGCAGCTGCTTAATGCCTCACCTCGAAGCAGTGATGACGATGAAGGCATGCAGTTAAGAGATGTAGCCATGTTTGAGCTGCTTTATGGGTGTGGTCTGCGCTTAAGCGAACTTACCGGGCTTAATTTAGCCGACTGTTTAAAAGACGGTACGGTAAAGGTAATGGGTAAAGGAAGTAAACAACGTATACTGCCATTAGGGCGGCACGCGCAAAAAGCGCTAAACGCATGGTTAAAAGTGCGCCCTGCCTACGCATCGCCTTACGAAAGTGCAGTATTTGTCAGTAAGCGTAAAACCCGTATATCGAATAGGCAAGTCGCAAATCGTTTAGATAAGATGGCGCAAGAACAGTCCCTATCGCAAAAAGTGAGCCCTCACAAACTGCGCCATTCTTTTGCTACCCACGTATTAGAATCAAGTGGCGATTTGCGTGCGGTTCAAGAGCTGTTAGGTCACGCTAACTTATCGACAACACAAGTTTATACTCATCTCGACTTCCAGCATCTCGCCAATGTATATGATGCCGCTCATCCGCGGGCGCACAAGAAATAAAGCTAACCTAAGGTTTCACGATGCAGTTTTTCAGGTCTATTAACAAAATCGAGGCAATGACCTTCGACCTTGACGACACCCTTTACAATAACGAACCTATTATTCGACGGGCCGAAGAAGCGCTTCAAGCGCATATTGCTAAGCATCATAAGTCAGCCGCCGCGTTGTCGGCTAACGACTGGCTAGCACTTAAGCAAGCCGCAATAAAAAAAGATCTGCGCTTAGCCTCTGACATGGGTCAGCTTAGGCGTGTAGTGCTTACCGCCGCACTGTCTAATACGACTCCTGAAAAGCTAAAAACAGACCTGACCAACAGTGGTGAACTTAGTGATGCAGTAGAGGCCTGCTTTAACTGTTTTTACGATGCAAGAAGTAACTTTGAGCTTGCTGACGATGTGCACGAAGCGTTAGAAGCCGTAAGCAGTAAGCTGCCGCTTGTTGGTATTACTAACGGTAACGTAAACGCTCAAAAGGTAGGTATTGATGGTTATTTTGAAACCATTTTTCACGCCAGCAAATCACGCCCCATGAAACCAGCCCGCGATATGTTTGATGAAGCGGCAGCACTATTACACATTGCACCGAAACACATTCTTCATGTAGGCGACAATATTATCAAGGATGTACAAGGAGCGGTTAACGCTGGTTATCAAGCCGCATGGTTTGCCTGTAACAGACCCATGAAATTAGCCAACGAGCCTGTGAGCGTACTGCCTCACGTAGCACTAGATAACCTCAACGAGTTAACCCACTTCTTATAAATAAAGGGGTCAGAGTCAGGACTCTGACCCCGCAATTTTAGTTATCTTCTAGTACGTTTTGGCGCATGGATTCGCAGGGGCTTTGACAAACCGGTCTCCCAACCACTTTGGCTGGAACGCCCACCACGGTAACGTGAGCTGGTACGCTATTAAGTACAACGCTGCCAGCGCCGACTTTCGAGCCTTCGCCGATTTCGATATTCCCTAAAATCTTAGCGCCTGCGCCAATTAACACGCCTTGGCGAATTTTGGGGTGACGGTCGCCCGACTCATTACCCGTACCGCCTAACGTAACGCTCTGCAAAATAGACACGTTATCTTCTACTACCGCAGTCTCACCCACCACAATACCGGTAGCGTGATCGAACATAACGCCCTTACCAATTCGCGCTGCTGGGTGAATGTCTACACCAAAGCTTGATGAGTTACGGCTTTGCAAGAATAAAGCTAACTGGTGGCGCCCGTGAAGCCAAAGATAATGCGCCATTCGGTGTACCTGCACGGCATGGAAACCTTTAAAGTGCAGTAAAGGAGTAAGGTAATCATTCACCGCAGCATCCCGCGCATTAATCGCCATAATATCGGCAATGGCTGCCTCGCTAATACCTGGCTCTAACAAGTAAGCTTCGTCAAATACCTCACGTATAGCAAGCGCAGGCATCACGTCATCTGCCATTTTGTTTGACAAAATGAAGCTTAGCGACGATTCGAAATTATGGTGCGCAAGAACACTGGCATGCACATAGCTAGATAGCAAAGGTTCGTTTTCAGCAACAATTTGCGCTTCTTGTTTGAGCGTCGACCAGAAATCGATGGGCGTGGAGAGTGCGGTCATGAGCATATCCCGTTAATGTGCTGTTAGTGAGCTGGTTGTGTGCCAATGTACGTCATTAAAAAATTGGGGCCGTGTACTTTTTCAGCTTGCCTAAAATGGCTTAACTTTTTGACTAACTCTCGCCTTGTATGAAAGTGCAGAGGTTGCCAAAGTAAAAGAGCAGAAAGTTTACCCGAGTTTGGCGTGATGCAATACCGATGTGATACCTGCCAAGCGCATAATTCGATCAATTTATCGTATTAATTCGTTATAGCTAATAACTGTATCTTTCATTTGTGAACCTTTGGGCCTGCCTTTGACGGCATTAGGCACTGTAACAATTTAATTAGAACGGTCGAAGCACCTATTTACTAAAAAGCCCGTATAACCGCATACCCTAAAATCGGTAAATAACCGCGCTTTTAATTAACGAGAAGGGCGAAAAACTGGACTGTATAAATTAACAGGCTGATGGCATAATAGCGTGCTGCTGAATGTGTAACAATATCAACTTACAGGTGCCAACTATGGATGTATCTCGACTGCTAGACGAGCTTAACGACAAACAGCGTGAAGCAGTAGCAGCCCCATTGTCTAATGCTCTAGTATTAGCTGGTGCAGGTAGTGGTAAAACCCGTGTATTAGTGCATCGCATTGCGTGGTTGATGGAAGTCGAAAACATCGCACCTTTTTCTATTCTCGCGGTTACCTTTACCAATAAGGCAGCGAAAGAGATGCGTGGCCGTATTGAATCATTAATGGGTCGCAGCCTACACAATATGTGGATTGGTACCTTCCACGGGCTTGCACATCGCCTATTGCGCGCACACCACGCTGAAGCTAACCTGCCTGAAAACTTTCAGATTATCGATTCTGACGATCAGTACCGTTTGATTCGCCGCATTCTAAAAGCCATGAATTTAGATGAAAAGCATTGGGCCCCTCGTCAAATCCAGTGGTACATAAACGGTAATAAAGACGAAGGCCTGCGTCCTCAGCATATCGAGACCCATGGCGATCATATCCAAAAGACCATGCGGGAAGTCTACGCTGCATATCAAGACGCCTGCGACCGTTCAGGCTTAGTTGATTTTGCCGAGCTATTGCTGCGCGCTCATGAGCTATGGGCAAAGAACCCTGAAGTGTTGGCTCACTATCAGCGCCGTTTCCGTGCTGTGTTAGTTGACGAGTTCCAAGATACCAACAATATTCAATATGCATGGCTTCGTATGCTGTGTAGCGGCGACAATAACAACATTATGATTGTTGGCGACGACGATCAGTCTATTTACGGCTGGCGCGGCGCAAACGTAGATAATATTCAGCATTTTTTAAAAGACTTTAATGAGCCTACCACTATTCGCCTTGAGCAGAATTATCGTTCTACCGGGAACATTCTGAAAGCAGCGAATACGGTTATCGACAATAATACAGGCCGTTTAGGGAAAGAACTGTGGACAGAAGATGCGCAGGGCGAGCTTATCTCTGTCTATGCTGGTTTTAACGAACTCGACGAAGCCCGCTTCATTGTTTCAAAAATTAAAGACTGGCTAAATCAAGGCAACGCCCTTAGCGACACCGCTATTCTTTACAGAAATAACGCCCAGTCCCGTGTACTGGAAGAAGCTTTATTACACGAAGGGTTGGCCTATCGCATTTACGGCGGTTTGCGCTTCTTCGAACGCCAAGAAATTAAAGATGCCCTTGGCTATATGCGCATGGTGAGCCACCCCCACGATGACGCGGCTTTTGAACGTGTGGTAAACACCCCAAGCCGCGGTATTGGCGAGAAAACCCTTTCGCAAGTACGCGACACTGCGCGTATGCATAACTGTTCTATGTGGCAAGCCAGCCAGCTGCTTATAAACGAAGGTGGCTTTAAAGGCCGTGCGTTAAACGCTATGCAAAGCTTTGTATTACTAATTACAGAGCTTGAACAAGCCACATTAGACGAGCCCCTTGACCAGCAGGCTGATAAAGCTATTCGCCAATCTGGTCTGTACGCCATGTATCAGGCTGAGCGCGGTGAAAAGGCCCAAGCACGACTGGAAAACTTAGAAGAACTGGTCAGTGCTTGTAAAACCTTTATCGTCCCTGAAGAAGCGGAAGAAATGTCGCCTTTAGCAGCCTTTCTAGCCCACGCATCCCTGGAAGCAGGCGAAACTCAGGCAGATAAAGACCAAGATGCTGTACAGATGATGACTATCCACACTGCAAAAGGCCTAGAATTTCCGTTGGTGTTCTTAGCTGGCGTGGAAGAAGGAATGTTTCCTAGCCAGATGACCAACGATGAACCCGGTCGAATGGAAGAAGAACGAAGACTTTGCTATGTTGGTATGACTCGCGCTATGCAAAAGTTGTATATCACTTACGCAGAAAGTCGTCGATTATATGGTCAAGATAAGTATCATACGGCTTCGCGCTTTATTCGCGAGATGCCAGCAGATTGTGTGGAAGAAGTCAGGCTTAAATCCACCATCTCGCGACCTGTACATAACCGCTTTAGCCAAGCAACCTCGCACGCCAGTTTTGAAGAAACAGGCTTTAGTTTAGGTGAGCGCGTAGTGCATCGTAAATTCGGGGAAGGCATTGTGCTTAACTACGAAGGTAGTGGTGAGCATGGCCGAGTTCAAGTAAACTTCGATGAGTTTGGCAGCAAATGGCTGGTACTTGCTTACGCAAAGCTGGAGAAAGCGTAACGTTATTAATTGGCAAGGTAGCCTAACTCTAAGTTGGAATGTATGCAGCAACACGTGCTGATCATCGAAAATGGTGAAGGCAACCTTGAACTTATCGCGAAATTAGTACGCCGTTCGAGCCTTACGCCCGTGGGCGCAACCTCGCTCACCGAAGGAAAGGCACGCTTTGCACAAGAAATTCCTGAAAGTTTTTTGTGCGCCATTGTTGCTTACTCATTACCCGATGCGCCAAAAGGTGAGGCCATCGACTTTGCCGTTGAATCTTTCATTCCTACCATAGCGACAACGGAAAACCTAGACAATGCTATTCGCGACAAGGTACTTGAGCGGGATGTTGTCGATTACATTCCCAAAGAAAATTCACAAAACTACGACTACCTGAACCGGCTGATAAGCCGCCTTGAAAAAAACAAATCTACCGGCGTTGTGGTAGTAAGCACCAATCGTGTTTTGCGCTCAAAAACGGTTTCATTACTTCAGCGACATAACTTTATTGCCTTCGAATGTTTAACAGCTACCGACGCAATGCAATGCCTCTCTGAGCATAAAAATGTGCGTCTTGTTATTACCGATAACACGCTACCCGACATGACGGGCACCCATTTTGTGGCAAGCTTGAGAAAAGCGTTCTCTAAAGAACAGCTAGCCATAATGGGCATTGCTGGAGGTAAAGGCATGTTAATGTCTGCGCACTTTATCAAAAGCGGCGCTAATGACTTCTTACGCGTACCTTACTGCCATGAAGAGTTTTTGTGTCGCGTAATGCAAAACGTGGAATATATTGAAAGTGTTGAAGAAATTCGTCGTGTAGCGAATACCGATTATTTAACCGGCCTACCCAACAGACGCCACTTCTTTTACATGGTCACGGTACAGCATCAAAATTTATCTCATGATCATGCCTTGGCACTTATCGACCTAGACTTCTTTAAGTCAATTAATGATACCCATGGCCATGACGCCGGTGACATTGTGCTAAAAGCCATGGCAGCACTTATTGAGTTTTACTTCCCAGATGAAATTATTTCGCGCTTTGGTGGTGAAGAATTTTGTATCTACATGCCTTCAACGCCTCTTGATGAAGCCTGCGAACGCTTGGAAAATTTCAGAAAAGTGGTAGAAGCTGAAGTTATCCAGCTTCCCAAAACCGATATAAAAGTTACTTGCAGTATTGGAGCAAGTGGCGCCCACACTCAGCGTGTAGATAAGCTACTAAGCCTTGCCGACAAGCAGCTGTACGCTGCCAAAAATAGTGGCCGCAACCAGGTGAAGTGCGAGCCGCCTGATGCACCTCACCAAGAGCAAGGGTCATTGCTTTAACTTTTGAGTTTTTCGTTGGCTGCGGTAATTAACCAACGAGTCGGCACTAAATAAAATAAGCGCAAGCCACACAAACCCGAACGTAACCAAACGCGACTCTTCAAGGGGCTCACCATAAAGGTAGACGGCTAGTATGAACATTAGCGTTGGCCCTATGTACTGAAAAAAGCCTAAGGTTGAATACATAATGCGTCGCGCTGCAGCGGTAAAACAAAGCAATGGCGCTGTAGTAACAATGCCTGCCGCTAAAATAAGGGAGTTTAGGGTGGCATCATTGTTAAATAGGTTACTGTATTCAGAACCAAAGAATACCCAGTAGACAATAGCTAATGGCGACAACATTAAGGTTTCAATGAAAAGTCCTGGTAGCGAGTCTACCGCCACCTGCTTACGTAATAAGCCATACACGCTGAAGCTTCCAGCAAGCACTAAGGCAATCCAGGGCACGTGGCCGTAAGAGAAAATAAGAATTGCCACACCAATAACAGCAAGCCCAACCGCTACGCGCTGCAGATTGCGCAACCTTTCGCCCAAGAATAGCCGCCCCAAGAAAACGTTAATGAGAGGGTTAATGTAATAGCCCAAGCTTGCATCAAGAATATGGTCGTTATTAATCGCCCAGATGAATAAAAGCCAGTTTGCTCCTAGCAGCAGACCAGCTACGAACAAAATCTGCATAACCCGCTTGTTACGAAGCGCTGCCCCCACTTTTGGCCATTGTTTTAATGCAGCGATAAGCCCAACTAAAAGCACAACAGACCAAATTACTCTATGCATGAGTATTTCAGCGGCGGGTAATACCATTAACTGTTTGAAATAAACAGGTGCAACACCCCACATACTGTATGCGGCAATCGCGCAAATAACGCCGACTTGGGCGGCACTGGCTTGCTTGGACACGGCGGGCTCCAACGAGATTCAGGGTAAGAAGGCGCGTATTGTTTATCAGGTTAGATGAATACACAAGCCTTAGTGCTTTCCAAAGGGGCAAAGGGTGTAAACTGCGCGAAATGTTCAACATAAAGACCACACTGAATATGATAAGCCACATCTTACATGTAAGCTGTGGCCTATGAGCACGCGGCCTTTACGCAATATTTAAGTATACTTCTGTAAACGAGTTAAAGAAGAAAGAGCGTTCCCAAACCCAAAAACGCCACAAAACCTACAATATCGGTGACAGTAGTCAGGATGACCGAACCCGATAGTGCAGGGTCTATTTTTAGCTTATCTAAAATGACAGGTACAAACACTCCGGCCAAAGCTGCAGCCACGATGTTGAACAGTATGGCTAAACAAATCACCAAGCCGAGCATAGCGTCAGTGAACCAGAAATAAGCAACAACGCCTATTACCAGCGCCCAAATAACACCGTTCACCCCGCCTACCTTCAGCTCTTTAACCATTAGCGCCCGTAAATTGGCTGGGGTCACCTGTCCCAGTGCAAGACCGCGTACAATCAAGGTAAGAGTTTGGCTACCTGCAATGCCCCCCATACTTGCCACCACGGGCATTAACACCGCAAGTGCTACCACTTGCTGCAGCGTACCTTCAAACAGCCCAATAAACCAAGATGCCATAAACGCGGTAAGCAGGTTTATGCCAAGCCACAAGGCGCGGTTTTTCGCACTTTTTGCTACAGGCGAGAATAAATCTTCGTCCTCATCCATACCGGCCGACGCCATCACCTGGCGTTCGTAAAATTCATTGACCAGTTCGCTCGCCGAGGACACATCTAAACGACCTAAAAGTTTGTTGTTCTCATCAACCACCGGCAGCGACGCCAAACCTGAACGCTGTACGAGGAGCGACGCATTCATGGTGTCATCCGCTCCCTGAATAGTGATCACATTTTCTTCAGATAAATCAAATAGCGACACGTGATCTTGGGCATTAAACAGGTGACTTATTTTAACCAATGCTGAAAACTGCCCCGACCGATTCACAAGAAAGATACTGTCGCAGTGCTGAGGTATATCCCGTCTTAATAGGCGTAAACCCTCGCGCACTTTAGCGTTCGACGGCAGTACTAACTGTTCGTGGTTTACCCAGTGCCCTATTTGATTATCGGGAAATTGGGTGGCTTCTCTGAAGTACTTTCGCTCTTTGGAGTCGAGCGACTCGTACGCCATATCCACAAGGCGCTTTGGCAGTGAATCAAGTAGTTCCAATAAATCTTCGGCGTCAATATCAGCAAATATCGACGCCCATTCATTGTGGGGCGTATTGTCGATAAGGATTTCACGAGGGTCGCTACGCATCTCAACAAGCACATCAAGCTTACGGTCGCGAGAGATGCCGTCCCAAACGGCTAGACGCTCTTCAACGGGCAGTGACTCTAGCAGCGATGCAATATAGACCTCATCTTGCCCACTTAAAGCAGCCAGTAAGGTAGCCGGATCGTCAGCCATACTTTCGGTAACAATCTCTTCTATTAAATCCGGTAATGGCTCTGCCATGCTACACCTCCTATTTTACCGCTAACTTCCTTTACACGCATAAGCACTGACGTTAATGGGTGGTGCAGACCTATCAATAAGAATGCTATCCCAGCATATAAGTACCCGTGCCGAAGGCGATATGATCGCTTTTTTCGTTGTGTAATTCCATTCTGCAAACCACTAGTTTACTACCCTTGCGTATAATCGACGCCGTTGCGATAAAGCGCTCGCCACGTCCTGGACGCAAATAGTCAACACGCATATCAACTGTGCCCATGGTCGGCAATCTAATCTGCAAATCTGCAAGGTGCTCTTCTGGGGTCTGCTTTATGGTCTCTAAAATTGAAACTAAACCACCGATGGTGTCTAGCATAGTCGCTGTTACGCCGCCGTGTAGAATTTTTTGCAAAGGATTGCCGGTAAGCGTAGGTTGCCAATCGAGGTGCAACGAAATCTGTGTATCTAGACCGGCACCTTGCGTAACAAATTCCAAGCCTAATAGCTGATTAAAGGGCATGTTATCACGAAAAAGCGCAATGACATGATCGATCATAATTTGGTGGTCTAATTTCTTATTATCCCTAGTCTCTTCATTGATTGGCATTGTGTAATCCACTTACTGTGACAGTACCCACAACATTACTACTGAACATTACTGGCAAGGAAATTCATCCAAACAATATTATCTAATCAGATTCGTTTATGTGACTTTACGCCTTTCGTTGGTTCCGCACCTTCGCGCCACACAATTTGTTCAAAAAGCACACGGCCCTGTTTATTTGAATGGTGATTACCCGTGTCATCGCTACATTTTAGTCTAGTTTTTTAAATTGCCCCGTGAAGCCGAGCCTAAAAACGCGTAAAATCCTGCGCCATGACAACTGCAATCGCGCCATCAGAATTAACGCCTGAAACCCAGCACGCAAAAACGCCAGAAACCGTCTTAAAAGAGGTATTTGGTTACGATGCTTTTCGCGATGGTCAGGGCGAAGTTATTCACCAAGTATGTGAAGGAAAAGATGCACTTGTTTTGCTACCTACAGGTGGCGGGAAATCGCTGTGCTATCAAATCCCTGCACTGGTGCGAAGCGGCACCGCTATTGTTGTTTCACCGCTTATTTCGTTAATGCAAGATCAGGTAGAGCAGCTAAAAGCTCTTGGCGTAAACGCCGCCTATCTTAATTCCACGCTGGAAGCCGACGAACAAGCGCGCATAAACGATGCACTCCAAGCTGGTAAGCTGGATTTGCTTTACGTTTCGCCTGAACGTTTAATGCAGTACTACTTTCAGCAGTCGCTAGCCCACGCCGACATCGCCTTATTTGCCATTGATGAAGCGCACTGCGTTTCCCATTGGGGTCATGACTTTAGGCAGGATTATCGCGCCTTGGGTCAAATAAAGTCTCGTTTTCCCACTATTCCTGTTATTGGCCTAACGGCTACAGCAGATTCAGCGACACAAGCAGACATACTAACGCAGCTAAACCTAAACGACCCGCTCGTTTACAAAGGCAGCTTCGACAGACCCAACATTCGCTACCGCGTAATGAGTAAGTACAAGGCTTTCGATCAGGTTGTCGCTTATGTTAAGCAACAAGAAGGTAGCGGCATTATTTATTGTAACAGTCGCGCTAAAGTCGATGACCTACACGCAAAGTTGTTCAGACAAGGATTTCGCTGCGCGGCGTATCACGCCGGCATGGATAACGACGAACGAGAATTGGTACAACGCCAGTTTCTTAACGACAAAATCGATATTGTGGTGGCCACTGTTGCCTTTGGTATGGGTATCAACAAGTCGAACGTGCGTTACGTTGTGCATCATGATGTACCGCGCAGTGTTGAAAGCTATTACCAAGAAACTGGGCGCGCCGGGCGAGATGGCCTAGAGTCTGAAGCTTTATTGTTGTTTGATGAAAAAGACGCAGCTCGTGTAAAGCAGTGGATAGAGCAAGGCGAAATAGCCGAACGCAATCAAATAGAGCTACAAAAATTTGCGGCTATGGAAGCCTTTTCCGAGGCGCAGACCTGCCGCAGGCAAGTACTGTTGAACTATTTTTCGCAATTTAGCGACAGCGCTTGTGGCAACTGTGATATCTGTCTAGATCCCCCTAAAATGATAGACGGTTTAGTGATAGCGCAAAAAGTACTGTCGTGCGTACTTAGGCTCTCACAACAGGCCTCTAGCCAGTACGTAATTGACGTATTGCGAGGCAAGCAGCTAAGGCGCCTCCAAGAGGCGGGCCACCATCAGCTTTCTACCTATGGTATAGGTAAGGATAAATCGGACAGCTACTGGCATAACATTATCAACCAGCTTGTGCATAAAGGGCTTATTCGTGTTGATATCACTGCTCACGCCGCATTGAGGTTAACGGAAGCCGCACGGCCCGTGCTAAAAGGCGAAGTCGCCGTTCAATTAGCCGTACCGCGACTTGAATTTAAACCCGATAAGAAAAAGGCGAAGCAAGCGCCCGCTAACTACGACAGAACCTTATTCACACGTCTTAAGCACCTGCGCAAAGTGTTGGCTGAAGAAAATGAAGTGCCGCCGTATGTGGTATTTAGCGACGCCACTTTGGTTGATATGGCGTGTAAACTGCCTACTACACGCAACACGTTATTAGAGGTAAGCGGTGTGGGCCAAACCAAATTGGAACGCTACGGTGAGGCCTTTATTCAGCTTATTGACGACTATATAAATCGCGACCACTAAAGGCTGTACAGCCAGCTGTAGGCTTACCCTCTCGCCGGCCGCAGGGCATGGCAGCTTATTGTGCCATTCACATTAAGCGTAAGCGTATTCACCACCTTTTTCTAACGCTGCTTTGTAAGCTTCTCTGGCATGAACACGCTTTACGTAACCTTGGATAGCGGTAAAGTCTTTAGCTCGGCCGCTGGCCACCAGCGATTCAAGTGGAAATATCATTTGTACATCAGCGCCGCTAGGCTTATCACCTGCAAACCATGTATTTTTCGCTAAATAAGACTCTACGTATCGCAAACTTTGAGCCAAATTAGGACCATAGTAGGCATTGAGAATACCGTCTATTAGCTTATTAGTGATAGGTTTTATGAAAAAGGGTTTAGAACCTTTCTGCCGTGCTTTTTCTAGCACCAAATTGGCCACCAATGGCGGCATCAATGAACCTTCAGCGAAGTGAAGCCAGAACCAATATTGTTGAAGTGCTTCGGGATCTTGGGGAACAGCAAATGCGTCGGTAGCGTGATGGCGAACTAGATATTCCACAATAGCGCCAGATTCTGCAATTGCTCCGTGTGGCGTAGCAAGAACAGGCGAGCGACCCAAAGGATGAACAGCCCGCAGCGAGTCAGGCGCTAGATTCGTAGTGCTGTCTCGTTGATAAAATTCTATTTTATACTCTACGCCTAGCTCTTCTAAAAGCCACAAAATTCGCTGCGAGCGAGAGTTATTTAAATGGTGAAGTGTTAGCATACCTCGTCCTTAATACGCTTAGTTTAACGCTATTGTTTTTGTGTTGTACTATATACACTTTTTAGAGCAAGCGGGTTTACTAAAGCCAATAAATTGATAACTTCTATGCAAAACCTCACCAAAGAAGACATTCTACAACACGCCCTTGTTAACGAAGGCAGCGTAGAAATTCGCACTGCACTACCCGCTACCCCACTTAAAACTCAACAGTGGGCGGAACATTTTTGTACTCTTTTTAATTTCAAACTTTCAGAGACAGATTGGGGTGCGGACCGGTTTCAGGCAATTATCGCCGCAAGTGCAAGCAACACAGATTTGCAGTGTATGCTTTGTATTGAATGGCTTTGCGAAGCGATATGGCTGGAACCTATAGGTACGCAGCAGTCGCCATCGGTAATTTTTAACTACCTTTTGCAAGCATAACGCGTAAATTATCACTGTACGTTGAGTTTGGCTTTTCGTTAAAACTAGTATTATTCTAAGGGTAGCATTCAAAGGATTAGAGGGCTTAACAACACATATTTCGCCTTTATAAACATCCTCTTACTATGTGGTTCAAGGAATTAACGAGTGGTAATAGCCCGGCTATTTAAGTACGTATCAGCTTTGCTCATCAGTTGGATGCTGCTAAGCCTAAACGTTTCGGCTAGCAGTCAACTTACTGTCAACGAGTCCTTTGAGCGGGAGATTATTAATCTCCATGCGCGCTTGTCTGTTGCCCCCACTAGCGCCACATATTTTGACGTTTTAAATGGCAACATAAAGGATACGTCAGCCAACGCCTCTTTTACTGATGAGCGCATATGGTATTCCACCGAACTCATTCATACAGGCTATAGCCCTATCCCATTAGTGCTTAATGTTGACCGCTTAAACGTTGACGATTTGCAGATATTTCTTCTTGATAGTAGCGAGCGAATCATCAAGTCCTATCGGTACCAAGCAGGAAAAGGTGATTATTCTTTAAAGCAGCCACTTCCCAACATCCGGCTTTCTTTTATTCTCCAGCCTTATCAAGACGCTCGCTTACTGATTGCGGTAAAAGACGAAGGGCTTAAGTACTTTCCTATCACCTTGTGGGAAAGAGACTTACTCGCACAGCATGACACCAATATGCTTACGTTACTGGGTGCGGTAACGGGGGTTATGGCATTAATTGCTCTCTATTTCCTGTTTTCTTATTTGTATCAGCGTATTGCAACACGGTTTTGGCTTACCATGTCATCGCTTGTACTTATAGCGTTGTTATTTATAACAGCAGGAGGGTTGGCAATTTGGCCAAGCCTAACTAACGGCAGCGAGCACTTCTATGCCGTCTGTTTTTGCATGTTGTTATTGTGCATCGCCAAAGTAACGCACCATCTTTTCACCCGTATTCCCGTTGCTTTGCGGTCCCTAAGTTATCTTGTACCTGTTGTGGCTACCGCCTACTGTTTTACTGTGAATACCTATATCGCGTCTATCACACTTCTGCTGTTAACCGCAGGCATGGGGCTTTATCACGTTTTACTAGCACTTGTATTTAAAGATAAAGGGAGTCGTGCAGTTAGTATCACCTATACCCTTGCCTGGCTTTCTTTTTTTGCTTTTTATGTGCTAGTAACGCAAAACCTGTTCAGTAACTTGGTTTATACCGTAGACGTTGCTATTGGAATGCTGTTCTTTCTCACTCTCGGCTTTCTGTGTTTTGGCTTTGCTGTCATTGCTAAAGAAGACGTGTTAAATCAGCGCCAGCTTTCAACGCAAGCAGAAACAATATCAAGCTTAAATCACTTCTATGACTTATTTAGGCACTCAGCGGAAGGGCACTACACCTCAACATTGGATGGAAAGCTTATTTCCGTTAATCCGGCCATGTGTAACGTATTCGGCTATGAAAACGAAGAGCAGATGCTTGCCGAAGCAGAGAACACAAAAGTGTTTTACGCCAGTGCGGAAGACAGACAGGTTTTACTCGGTGAAATATCACAAAACGGTCTTGTTACCGGTAAGGAAATTAGAGGTAGGCGACGTGATGGTAGCGAATTTTGGTTCTCCCTATCCTGTCAAATCCGAGAAAATAACGAAGGCGACTTTCTCTACGGCTCTATTGTAGATATCACCGAAAAAAAGCAGTCAGACTTGAGCCTCCAGTATTTAGCTACCCATGACTCGCTAACTGGCGTTTATAACCGACGCCAGTTTGAATCCATGTTTAAAGGTAAAGTTGTTAACGCAAACGACACACCTGTGTGTTTACTGTTTTTAGATCTCGACAGGTTTAAAGTTGTTAACGATACCTGTGGCCATAAAGCTGGCGATGTACTTATTAAGGATATTGCCCGCTTAATTGAGAACACCTTGCTTTCAAACGCACAATTGGGCCGCCTTGGTGGTGATGAGTTTGGCATTATCTATTCAGATATTGATACCGATGCCGTTTATGTAAATGCGGTAAAGATCCTTAACGCCGTGCAGGCTTATCGCTTTATGTGGGACAACCGCATTTTCAATTTAGGCGTGAGCATAGGTATGGTGGTATGCGACGATACCGACGTTGACCCGGGCCAGTATTTGAGTATGGCCGACGCAGCATGTTACTTCGCTAAAGAGCAAGGCAGAAATCAAGTTCATCGATATAATAAAGATGATGAAAGTATGCAGCGCTACCAGCGCGAGCTTGATTGGGTATCTTCTATTAACAACGCGTTAGAACAAGATCGTTTCGAGCTTTTTTATCAATCACTAAGACCGCTAAGTAAAACCAGTGATGGGCACTACTACGAAGTTCTGCTGCGCCTTAGGGAAAAAGACGGGAAACTTGTTGAGCCCGCCAACTTTTTACCCACGGCGGAGCGATTTGAGATGAATGTCAGCGTTGATAAATGGGTAGTAACGAATACCTTCAAATGGCTGTCGGAAAACCCTGAGCACCTTGCACAATTGAAACGATGCAGCATCAACCTTAACTGCCACTCACTGGCAGATAGAGATTTTACCTTGTTTATTCTCAATGCATTCGAAACTTTTAATATTCCGTACAACAAAATATGTTTTGAAGTTATTGAGTCGGTAGCCATCATTAAAATGGAAGTCACTCTTGCCTTTATGCGTACCTTTAACCGTCTTGGGTGTTCTTTTGCCCTCGACGACTTTGGCAGCGGCTTCTCTTCATACAATTATCTTAAGAGCTTACCCGTGAGTCAGGTGAAAATTGACGGTATGTTTATTAAAGATATGCTAAATGACAGTGTAGATACGGCTATGGTTGCCTCTATTAACGATGTGGCCAAAGCCATGGGTATGCAAACTGTTGGCGAATTTGTTGAAGATGAAGGCACCATGGCACAGCTAGGCAAAATGGGCGTTGATTTCGCCCAAGGCTACGGTGTTGCTAAGCCCGCGCCTTTACGAGAGTTTAAGCCCCTCTGATAACTATCCCTGATACACCCTTTGCGAAAAAAGTGATAGCACAAGCGTCAACTCGCGTATAATAAAATGGTAGACTTGCAAAAATAGAAGTCGTCCCCACTTATTGCCCACTGTCCAAAGTGTAGAAGTAACATGAGTAGCAAACAGCCTAAATACGAATATGTCAGTACCGCAAAATTACCCACAAGAATGGGTGATTTTAAAATACACGGCTTTGTTGAAGCCAGTGGTCAGGAGCACGTCGCCCTTTCTTACGGAGAGTGGAAAGAAGATGACGTAGTGCCTATTCGTATTCATTCAGAATGTTTAACCGGTGATTCTTTATTTAGTACCCGCTGCGACTGTGGTTTTCAGTTAGAAAAAGCCATGCAAAATATTGTAGATAACGGACACGGTGTATTGCTTTACTTGCGCCAAGAAGGCCGTGGCATTGGTCTTTTAAACAAAATTCGCGCTTATAACCTTCAAGATAGCGGCATGGACACCGTGGAAGCTAACGAACACCTTGGTTTCGATGCAGACCTTAGAAGTTACGACATTTGCAAGCTCATGTTAGACACACTCAATGTTAAACACGTTGAACTAATGACAAACAACCCTAAGAAGCTTGCTGCATTAAAAGCTCTGGGAATAGATGTTGTAGCAAGAAAGCCGATAGATCACGGTATTACGAAAGACAACAAACACTACCTTAAAACGAAGACAGAGAAGCTCGGTCACGCCTTCGACCCGCATGTTTTTAAATAGCTAGAGAAATTGGCGAAGCCCATAAAAACTAGCATTCATTATCTTCTAAAAGCGCCCACTACAACAATGTGGGCGTTTTCTATTCAGCTTCGGTTAATTATCGTTCAAGCATAATGCATTCAGACTTACCACATTGCGCGCAAAAAGCAGCGGCTTTCAGCATAGCAATGTAAGGAGAATGTATGAAAAACATAACCTTATCGATAGTTATAGCGCTGTCCAGTGCGCAGGCGCTGCCTGCACTTGCTCAGTCGAATACGAACCTTGCCCAGGTTTCGTCTTCAGCTCAGCAATATTCTGATGCCGAATTAGATAGTGCACTTGCGCCCATTGCCCTTTACCCCGATACACTGCTTACCCATATTTTAATTGCTTCTACCTACCCTTTAGACGTAGTTGCAGCCGATCGATGGCGTCAAAGCAATAGGCATCTAACGCCTGAACAAGTAGAGAGTGTATTAGATGGCGTAAGTTGGGACCCGAGCGTAAAAGCACTCGCGCCATTCACCGAGCTACTTAATACCTTGGCCAGTGATCTCGAGTGGTTACAGCAGCTTGGCGACAATGTACTTATTGACCAAAGTCGAGTGTTAGATCGTGTTCAAGTACTTAGGCAGCATGCCCATAACACAGGCAACTTGGTAACTAACGACTACATTGAAGTTGAAAGAGAACGAGAAAGCAGTCGAGAAATTATATACATAGAGCCGCGCCAGAGAGAAGTGGTTTATGTGCCATATTACGACCCACATGTTGTCTACGGTAACTGGTGGCACCCAATCTCGCCAATTCGCTGGAGACACGATGTAAGCTACCATCACCATAGCAATGTATACTGGTCTCCAAGCGTTCGCCTTTCTACCTTCTTTTTCTTTGGCAGCGTGCATTGGCACAACCGCCATGTGGTCATCCATCGCGAGCCAGTGCGCAGGTATTATCACGGCAGCCCCAGAAAACGTGTAGTAAGCCATGACTATCGCCGCTGGGAGCATAACACTGTGCATCGCCGGGCACGTTACTCTAACCGCGTAGTTCACAGTGCGCCTGCGCGCTATGAGCATGCTGGTGTAACGCGCGCAAAACATGTTTCCAATAAACATATTAGAACGACGAATCGTGCAACGCATAACGACAATAAGCGTTCGGTTAGATCTGTGGCACGTACCGATAATGCTAAACAAGCAAAGCGGACGATCGAGCCCAAGCGAGTAACGCCTCTTAGAGAAACTCGTTTGCCGAACAAGCAAAACTCTGTGAAGCGCAAACAATCGATAGAGCATGCGCTGAAACGAAATCAAACGGTGGCTAAAAGGGAAAAGCCAACGCGAGACAATACGCTGAAAGCGTTGAAACGTGACAAGCCAGCTAGAATAACGCCATCGCCACAATCTAGGAAGTATGCAAACAGAAATGGTGAAGTGCGAGGCATAGCGAAGCAAAACGTTAATCGTCAACGGATTGAAAGGACGAGTCCACAACACCGTTCAATTGCCCGTGAAAGTAGTAAACCTAAGCGTGTAGAACGAACATCTAGCCACAGATCGGTAAAACAGTCTCAGCGAGAAAGACCACAAAGGCAAATATCTCGTGTGGAGCGCAGCGTTTCGAAAGGAAATAGCTTAAACCGCTGATCTTAATAGCTAGTTTTAAACGCTCGCCTTTCAATAAACTCGTTCAAGAACGGTTAGTTAAATAGCGGCTTGCAAATTAAGAGTTTGCACGCCGCTTTTTTATTTTGTTCACTGCGCTGACGCGTGGAATCTCACTAAAGCCTCTACAAAGCGAAGAGGAGATTGGGGATCAAGGTTGAAATACAGCGAGGGTTCAATGAGCTCAAGCTCCATTATCGCCCAGTTATTGCCCTGTCTAACCAAATCAACCCGCGCATACAATGCGTCACACGGCATAGCTGCCAGTGCTTTTTCAGCGATAGCCAATTGTTCACTGTCTACTGCGATAGAGTGTAAACTTCCGCCATGCTCTTCTTGTACGCGAAAGTCGCCTTTTTGTGGCACCTTCTTAATAGCATGGCTGAACTCCCCACCGAAATAAAATAACGAGTATTCCCCCTCATCAACAACACTACTTAAGAACGGTTGGATCATAAAATCCCGCTGGCGAAATGTATCGTAAAGTACTCTCTGATTTACATGCCCCTCACGCCAGGCGGCAGCAGAAAGCTTGAAAGTATCATCAGCGTTAGCACTAAGCGTGGGTTTAATCACCACAGTGTCACAGCCAAATTGCGCAAACGCTTCCTCTATAACATTGTTATTGAACTCGCTTCCCCACATTGTTTCGACAATAGGAACCCCATTGCCCTGCAAGTCTTTAAGGTAGTGCTTTTCAATATTCCACTTCATCAAAGATATCGGGTTTAATAACACCGCGTTCGACACATCAATGTCTTCTAGACAAGCTAGAAATTCTTCAGCGTGCTGTTGATAATCCCACGTACTGCGAACAATAACATAGTCAAACTTATCCCAATTCGGTGAGGTGCTATGCCAAGATACCGTTTTTACAGTCCACCCGCGTTGTTCGAAAAACGGTATTAATAATTCATCATAGACGAAAAAATCTTCAAGATTATCGGTCGATAAAAAAGCGATAGCAGGCATAACTGAATCCTTAATTTACACGGGCTTCGGCGCATTAAAATTTTGTAATAAGTTAAGTATCTATACCAAAGTTAAATAGCGTAGACACCGCGATTCGCGTAGACTTGACGAAATTAGCACACCTATCATTTTTAACCTACACTTACTCCAAAACAACCATCGGAGATTGGCATGCAGTACCCTTGGCTCCTTGAAGGTCATAAAATTTTTCGCGTCGTAATTGCTGTTCAATTACTCATTGCTATCGCTATTGGTGTGTTTACAGGTGAACTTTTACCTGCGTTTATTTTTGGTGTCCCAATTGCAGCTTTACCGCTCGTGCTCAGTCTTCAAAACCCCTACTCGGCTATAAGTCGTCACGCAATGGCAATGGGTGTTCAGCTCCTTACTGCACTGCATATTCACCAATCTTTTGGATTAATTGAAGTCCACTTTGAAATTTTTGTACTTCTTGCCTTTCTTTCTTATTTCAGAGATTGGAAAGTAGTGGCCACGGGTACCGCCGTTGTTGCTGTCCATCACATTTCATTCTTCTTTTTACAGTCTGGCGGAGCGCCGTTGATGATTTTTGAGGAAGGTCACGTAACTTTCCCTATCCTGCTTATGCATGCTGCGTTTGCATTGTCCGAGGGTGGTGTATTGATGTACATGGCCAAGCAAGCTCACCAAGAAGGAGCAGGCGCCGCCGAACTACGCCTAGCCATTGAAAACATGCAGCAGACTGATGGCAAGCTCGATTTGTCCGTCGAGCTAAATCGCGAAAATAAAATAGTAAGGCCTTTCGCTGAACTTATTGATCAAGTGAAGTCCCTCATTGAACTTGCTTCTAATTTAACTGATGAAGTAGTTAAAGGGGCTTCAAATATGGAGTTAGCAGCTAATAACATGTTTGAAATTAGTAGGAATACTGATCAAGAACTTGCCATGGTGTCGGCGTCGTCAGAAGAAATCGCACAAACCATGCAGCTATCAACAGAGCAAACTACCCTTGCTAGTGATAAAGCGTCGGCAGCGCAAAACGCGTCTCAATCTACGCGGGATTCTATTTCTAAATCCAGTCATACCATCGACTCGTTGCGCAATACACTTAATGCGGCAGCGCAAACTAATACAGCGCTAAATGAACAATGTTCCCATATCTCTGATGCCATGCGCTCAATCACTGCTGTGGCTGAACAAACTAATTTGCTGGCACTAAACGCTGCCATCGAATCAGCCCGTGCTGGTGAACACGGCCGCGGCTTCGCCGTGGTAGCCGACGAAGTTCGCACACTTGCAATTCGCTCAAAAGAAAGTGCAGACCAAATTACCAGTATTACCGAACAGCTTGTTGCGCAAACGGCAAGCTCGGTTGATCAAATGCAAACCTGTATAGAGCTGGTCGATGATGCCGTTGTTTCAAGTGATAGCGCCACTTCGGCTATGTCTGAAATAATGCAGCAAATTCGCGAAGCCAGCGAAAGTATGACCGAAATTGCCACCTCTGCTGTGGAACAAGAAACCGCGTCAGCTTCCATTGCGCAAAGCACCGCGCGTTTAAGTGAGCTTACTTCTGAAGAGCTTGCTACGGCTGAATCCCTTGCAGGTGAAGTTGAAGTCTTGTCACAAATATCTCAGCGCATGCGCGGCGCTATTGAACGCTTTAAGCTTTAAGCCCAACACTTAAAGTACAGGCGAAGGCGTTTAGTCGCATGCATAAAAAGGCAAGTTGGCTGCTACTAATATTATGGGCGGTGGGTTTACTCACCGCCTTATTAGTATATGGGCAGCGTCAACTATCAGAGTTCGATCCCAACGGCGAATTGCTGCACCGCACTACTGCGCCAGACTTTGACGCATCCCTCGTTGCAATACTAGAAAAACAGAATATTCAACCAGGCTCTATCGTTCATGTGGGAACGCAGTCCCGCTGCTATTGCGATACCCTTACAACACCCCACCAATCTCAGCTTCTCTCAAAACTCGGCGACGACTTTCATCAAATCAGGCTGAATGTGGAAGATGTGCCTGAACTGTCGGCTATGCTTGAGGCCGTGCCGGCCCTTATTGTGTTAGACAAACACAAGCAACTTCGCTATTTAGGCCCATACGCCACAGGTTATGGATGCTTTACCGGAAAAAACCTCGTCGAACAGGTAGTAAGCTACACCACGCAACTCCCCTATGCAGGTGCCGTTGTTAATACTGATGCTACGGGTTGTTTCTGCTAAAACGCTGGCATAAATTATGTAACCCTCTTTGTATCTCGTAACATCAGTTGAGATAGCGCAAAAAACGGGCAAATCTTGCACGCTCATTGCTATCTCGTGAAAGCTTTACAAGGAGTCCACTATGTCTAAGCACGCCATCCTCTATCGCATGGTTACCCCAGAGCACATTTGTCCTTTTGGACTCAAATCAAAAGACCTGCTTGAGAGAAAAGGCTATAAGGTTGATGATCATCATTTAACTAACCGAAGTGAAACCGACGCATTTAAAGAAAAGCATAGTGTGAAAACAACCCCTCAGACGTTCATAGACGATAAACGTATTGGGGGTTATGACGACTTGAGAGATTACTTCAATTTAAAGCAAGAAAGTGAATTTGGATCGCGCTACACACCTATTATCGTAATTTTTTCCTTAGCGGCACTCATGGTGTTTGCCCTTATGCTAAAAGGCGGTCTACCAGCAGGATTAGAGCCTTTTATATTGAATTTTATTGGAGTGGCTATGGTGATACTTGCCCTTCAAAAGCTGCAAGACTTAGTGGCTTTCTCAAACCAGTTTATCACCTATGACTTATTAGCAATGAAGCAGGTACGATACGCGTATATTTATCCTTTCGCGGAGGCGTTTGCCGGGCTTGGCATGCTTGCAGGGTTCCCTGCACTATTGGTATCACCTGTCTCCATTTTTATCGGCGCTATTGGTGCAGTTTCAGTTATCAAGGCGGTTTATATCGATAAGCGCGAGCTTAAATGTGCCTGTGTTGGCGGAAATTCAGACCTACCCCTTGGCTTTATTTCACTGACAGAAAACCTTGCTATGCTAGGTGCGGGTCTTTATATGTTTGCAAGATGGCTAGCCTAGTCTGAAAGATTGTTGAGGCTAGATAGCCCTTCGTCCTATTGAGTGTCTTCGATAGGACGACTCATGCCTTTAAGGTGTGACACTACGCTGCGGCCCAAAGCACTTAAATCATAGCCGCCTTCTAGCATACTTACGATACGGCCTTCGCAACATGTATCAGCAACGGCGCGAAGCTGTTGGCTTACCCAGAAATAGTCATCTTCTACTAGGCGTAGATGAGCCATTGGGTCTTCAGCGTGAGCATCAAAGCCTGCAGAAATAAAAATCAGTTCAGGTTGAAAGTTGCGCAATGCATCGAACCAATGCTGTACTTTTTTCCTAAAAACGTCTCCAGTAGCACCAGCCTCAAGCGGTACCGAGAGAATATTACTTGCTGAAACCGGCGAGCCACTGTGTGGATAAAAGGGATGCTGAAAACTACTGCACAACATTATGCGCTGGTCGCCGGCTACAATTTGCTCGGTACCATTTCCGTGGTGCACGTCAAAGTCGACAATGGCAACCCGTTTTAGCTCATAGTTTTGAAGCGCGTAGCGAGCAGCTATAACAATGTTATTAAAAATACAAAACCCCATAGCACTGTCGTATGTTGCATGGTGTCCGGGAGGCCTAGTGGCACAAAAGGCTTGCCGATCATTGCCTTCCATTACCCAATCGACAGCATTACACCCTGCTCCCGCCGACTCTAGCGCAGCGCTTAAGCTGTGGCGCATTAAGCCTGTGTCTTCATCTAACCAAGCCACGTTGTCTTTGTTTTCTGAATAGAGCGTTTTTTCGTGATCGTTAAAAATAGATTGAGCTGCATGCTCAAACACACTTTTCACATAATATGGGTCGTGGGCTAGTTTCAAGTAGGCTTCAGCAATGGGAGTGGCGTCAGCATGCTCACACACCATATCTAATCCTGAAGAAAGCAATTGGTCGTCAATAGCAAATAAACGGTCTGGCGATTCGGGATGATCCTTGCCTAAATCGTGTTTGGTGCCGTGCTTGCCGCGAAATATTTTAATTGTCATGCAGTGATGCCACGTCTAGTACTAACTCTATATCACTGGGGTCGCCAGTAAATTTCCGTTTAAATTTGGCTTGTTCGAAAATAGTGATCATGGGGCTATTATCGCCACGCACATAGGCCATCATTTTCGCAATGCCTCTTATTTTTGCTACCGTGATAAGCTCGTTTAAGAGACGGCTTGCCATGCCTTTACCTTGCTGGGTTTCCCGAGTAACAAAAGCAGCTTCGCAGGTATTGTCGTTTGGGTTGTAGTAGAAACGGCCCACTGCGTGAATAGTAATGCGCGAGCCCTCTTGCCTCACAATACACAGCGCCGCATCAGAGCTTTGGTCTACCGACACCAAGTTACACGACTTCTCGCGAGACATTTGTTTGGGGTCGTAGTTGTAGCGCAACCTTAATGTCTCTTTTGTGTGGGAATAGAAGAATTCTTGTAGGCGCCTTTCGTCCGCCGGATTCAGCGGGCGCATATAAAACGTCTCGCCCTGAATATTGAGTTTTTTAAGCTGAATAGCTCCCAGCTCTGGGATATCTGTGGGGTACTTTTCTTGATAATGGGGCACCCAATAATGCTGTCGCACTTCTTCTAACAGTGCTGCACGGAACTTGGGGTGGGCCACCCGAATAAGCTCTAGTGCACGCTCTCGAATACTCTTACCTTTAAGTGACGCTATACCGTATTCGGTTACCACATACTGTACATTACCGCGGGAGGTTACCACGCCTGCGCCTTCGCTTATACGCGGCGTAATACGTGAAATAGTTTCATTTTTTGCGGTAGAAGGAAGCGCGATAATGGCTTTACCGCCTTTGCTAATAGACGCGCCAGTGACGAAATCAACCTGCCCTCCTATGCCGCTATAAAAGTCGTAGCCCAGTGAGTCCGCTACCACCTGCCCGGTTAGGTCCACTTCAAGGGCACTATTTATGGCAACCATATTGTCATTTTTGGCAATATTAGTCGGCTTGTTGACGTAGCTACTCGGGTAAAATTCAATATGCGGGTTGCTGTCGATTAAATCGTATAGCTGGCGGGTACCAATGGCAAAGCTGGTAACAATTTTACCGGGGTGAAACGTCTTTTTCTTATTGGTAATAGCGCCAGATTCCAACAGTTCGATAATACTATCGGTAAGCATTTCGCTATGAATACCTAAATCTTTGTGATTACACAGGTATTTCAGCGTGGCGCTGGGTATTTTACCGATACCAAATTGGAGCGTTGCGCCATCATCTACCAGCATAGATACATACTGGCCTATACGTTCTGCGACTGAGTCTATTGGCGGCGGCGTCACTTCTACTAGTGGCTCCTCCGCTTCTATACACGCCGTTATCTCACTTATATGAATATAAGAGTGCCCAGAGGTTCTCGGCACCTGAGGGTTAATTTGAGCAATGACTTTTTTACTTTGCCTAATGGCCGACATTGCAATATCTACAGCCGGGCCTAGTGAGCAGTAGCCGAATTCATCAGGAGGGCTTACATTGACAAGGGCTGCATCGAGCGCCAGCGTGCCATCGCTAAACAAACTTGAAATTTCAGAAAGGAATACGGGGGTATAGTCGGCGCGACCTTCATCGACAGCTTTTCTCATGGCTTCACCGCCAATAAAAAACGTATTCGCTTTAAAAAGGTTTCTATACTCTTCTTTTACCCAACGAGTATCGCCTAAGGCCAGCATATGCACCAGTTCGATGTCGCTGAACCCTTCGCTATTATCAATAAGGTGCTGAACCAACGCGTGCGGTACCGCCGCGTTCCCGCCAACAAAGACACGACAACCCGACTTTATCAGCGACGACCACTGCGGCGCTTGAGGTAAGTTAAATGCCATTTCCACCTGCCCTGTTTTAAGCAATACCCCATCATGCCATAAATACAGGCAATTTCATGTATTAACCCGACGCAGCGCTATAAGCGATTAGTCTTACCCTTACAAACTAATACGCAGATACAAAAAAGCCTACATCATCGATAGTTCCCCCTGCGGCTATCGATAAGTAGGCTTCTCATAGAATTTTTAGCTTTTAATTGCTAGGCGTTACTTTTCGTATAGATTGCTCAGTTTAGATTGCTAACGAAGTTCGGTAGCATAGCTTAAGAAAACTAAAGATCAGCAGCCGTTGCCATGGTACTTAGCGCCCTAGTAGCGGAATTTCTCCAACCAATTTCTGAAGAAAGGTGAAATAACGGACTTACTGTTCGCAAGGCGGTGACCATCATTTAGAAGCAGCAGCTGCGCCTTTTGATGGCGGGCATACTTAAGGCTGTTCTCAATTGGCACGATATCATCGTTCCAGCCGTGCACTAGGCTAACATAGCCGTCGTACGGAAAGCGCTGAACTTTATAGTTGGGCAAATAAAGCGCAGGCGCCATTAAAAATACGCCTCTGGCAGAGATCTGACTGGCAGCGGCAAGTGATACATATCCGCCCATGCTCGAGCCCACCAATACAACGTCATTGCACTTTTCAGCGATAGTTTCTTTTAAGCGCTCTAGGCGGGCTTCGGGGCAGTCGAGATCTTGATAATCGATACTCTCAACACCAAAGCCCATATCGTTTGCTACATTCGAAAGCGTGGTTATCTTACTGCCCCATGGCCCGCTTTCTTTACCGTGAGAAAAAACAACCGTGGTCATTACCAATATCCCTATGTAAAAAATGAAAAATTTCTTCCCACTCTAGCGTACTTACTCGTTACTTGTCTTCCTTATGGAATAGTTTTTCTACCATAACGTAAAACATGGGAACGAAAAATATGGCTAAGAAGGTCGCAGCAAACATACCGCCCATTACTGCAATACCAATAGCATTTTGGCTTGCAGCTCCTGCACCACTGGAAAGTGCTAGAGGCGTAACCCCTAAAATAAATGCCATTGACGTCATCAATATTGGGCGGAAGCGCTGAGCAGCCGCGTTAGATACAGCAGTCATCAGGTCTTCACCTTTTTCGTACTGCTCTTTAGCAAACTCTACGATAAGAATGGCGTTTTTCGCTGCTAAGCCCACCGTTGTTAAGAACGCTACCTGCAAATACACATCATTCGGTAAATTAAAGATGAAAGCTGCGGTAACCGAGCCCAATATTCCTAACGGCACCACTAGCATTACCGCAAACGGTACCGACCAGCTTTCATATAGTGCAGCTAAGCAAAGGAATACGACTAAAATTGAAAGCGCATACAGCATAGGCGCCTGAGACCCGGCCTCTTGTTCTTCATAAGATAAGCCTGACCATTCAATGGCAAAACCAGCAGGCAATTGTTCAACCAACTTCTTCATTTCAGCCATCGCTTCACCTGAAGAGATTCCTGGTGCCGCACTACCTTGTATATTTACCGACGATATACCGTTAAAGCGCTCTAACTTGGGCGAGCCATATACCCACTCAGTTGTAGAGAAGGTGCTGAAAGCTACCATCTCACCGTCGCTATTGCGAACAAACCATTTATCAAGGTCTTCTGGCGTCATACGATGAGGAAGGTCCGCCTGCATGTAAACCCGCTTAATTCGCCCTTTATCAATGAAGTCGTTTACATAGCTTGAACCCCAGGCAATTTGCAGCGCACTATTGATATCACTTAGATTTAAGCCAAGCGCAGACGCCTTTTCACTATCAATATTAATTTTGAATTGGGGAACATCACTTAAACCGTTAGGACGGACACCCGCCAATTTCGGGTTTTGCGCAGCCATACCTAACAGCTGATTACGGGCATTCATTAGGGCTTCATGGCCGTTACCACCGCGGTCCACCAGCTGCATATCAAAGCCCGTGGCATTACCTAATTCCATAATAGGTGGCGGCACAATGGGAAATGCTGATGCATCTTGAATCTGACCAAATGCGCCAAAAGCTCGCTTCATCACTGCGAAGGCCGAGTTACTCTCGTCACGTACACTCCAGTCATTGAAGTTTAAAAACGCCATACCCGCATTTTGCGCTTGTCCTGCAAAGCTAAAGCCCACTACCGCAAACATACCGTTAACTGCTTCGCTCTCTTCTTCAAGAATGTAGTCTTCCACTTGCTTAATGGATTCGAGCGTACGACCCGCGGTAGCGCCTGGAGGTGTGCTGACCAATACCATCATTCGACCTTGGTCTTCATCTGGAAGGAAGGCACCAGGAAGCTGACTGAAGATAAACACCATCCCGCCAACAAGTAAGCCGTATACAACGAAGTAACGCTTAAAACGCTTCGCCATGTGGTTAGTCGTTTTCTGGTAGCGGTCACGCCCTTTGTTAAACGTGCGGTTGAACCACCCAAAGAAACCTTTATTTTTATCGTGATCCTCTGAGTGCTGCTTCAATAAAGTGGCACATAAAGAAGGCGAGAGCACGATAGCTACCAGCACAGAGAACGCCATCGCTGAAACGATAGTTACTGAAAACTGACGATAAATAGCCCCGGCTGATCCGCTAAAGAAGGCCATAGGGATAAAGACCGTTGAAAGTACCGCGGCAATGCCCACAAGTGCGCCAGTGATTTGCGACATAGACTTCTTAGTCGCTTCAGCAGGCGGCAAGCCTTCTTCTTCCATAATACGCTCAACGTTTTCTACAACAACGATAGCGTCATCAACAAGAAGACCGATAGCCAGTACCATGGCAAACATGGTCAATACGTTGATACTAAAACCAAAGGCTAATAGCACCGAGAAAGTCCCAAGTAGTACAACAGGTACGGCAATGGTGGGTATAAGCGTTGCGCGCCAGTTTTGGAGAAACAGCAGCATTACTAAGAAAACTAACACAACCGCTTCGATAAGCGTATGTACTACTGACTCTATAGAAAGCTCGATGAAAGGCGAACTGTCTACTGGGTAAACCACTTTCACCGTATCAGGTAGGTTTGAGCGTAGCTCTTCAACGCGAGCTTTCACTGCTTTGATAGTGTCTAGCGCGTTTGCGCCAGAAGCAAGGCTTATCGCCATGCCTGACGCGGGTTTGCGGTCGTAACGAACAATAACATCGTAACTTTGCGCACCCAGCTCTACTCGTGCCACATCACACACACGTACCTGAGAACCGTCTGTGTTCACACGTAGCACGATATTTTCAAAATCTTCAACGGTTTGAAGGCGGCTTTGCGCCTGAATAGTGGCGTTGATTTGCTGATTTTCGATAGCAGGTAACCCGCCCAACTGACCTGCTGAGACATCGGTATTTTGGACCTGAACTGCGGCCTGTACGTCAGTGGGCGTTAGGTTGAAGCTGTACAGCTTGTCTGGGTCTAGCCAAATACGCATAGAGCGCTGCGCACCAAAAACTCGTACGTTACCTACACCGTTTACCCGGGAAATAGGGTCCTGAAAGTTTGAGACGAGCATGTCACTCAGGTCATACTGTGTCATCGAATCGTCTTCAGAATAGAAGCCTACGGCTAGCGCAAATGCACTGTTTGCCTTGGTAACGGTAACCCCTTGCTGCTGAACCTGCGTTGGCAGTAAAGGTAACGCGCCCTGCACCTTATTTTGAGTCTGTACTTGGGCAATATCAGGGTCTGCACCTGGCTCAAACGTCAGGGTAATTGACATGCTGCTGTTAGAACTACTTGCCGAAAAATAACGGAGATTATCGATACCCGTTAAGCTTTGCTCAATGACCTGCGTTACCGAGTTTTCAACGGTTTCTGCTGAAGCACCAGGATAAGTTGCCGAGATAGTAACCGACGGTGGTGCTACCTTAGGGTATTGTTCAATGGGGAGTGAGGTTATCGCCAACACACCCGCCATCATTGTGATAATTGCCAGCACCCATGCAAACACGGGCCTGTCTATGAAAAAACGAGCCATATTACTTAAATCCCTTGTTTGCTATCGTGAGCCACGTGAAGAGGGTTGCCATTCTGACGGGTTAACTTTCGCCCCAGGCTTTACCTTTTGATAACCAGTTACGATGACTTTTTCGCCTTCATTTACGCCGCTTATTACCACGTACTGATCACGGTATATCTTGCCGATTTCTAAGGTTCGGCCTTCGACCTCGTTGTTCTGGTTCACTACGTAAACCGAAAGCGAACCGTCTGGCTGGCGAGTCGTCGCACGCTGAGGAATCAAAAGCGCGTTTTCACGTCCAGTAATAACATGGCCCTTTACAAATAAGCCGGGAAGCAACACGCCATCAGGGTTTGGCATTTCGGCGCGAAGGGTAACCGAGCCCGTAGATTCATCTACGGTCACTTCTGAAAACTTCACGCTGCCTGTTTTTTCGTAACGCTTGCCAGTGACTTCATCTACCGTCAGCTCAACATCCATTGAGCCCTGCTTACGCATAGACTGACGAAGTGTAATGATAGATGCGCCAGATTCCTGCATATCAATATAAACAGGGTCTAACTGAGTAATAGTGGCTAACTGCTGAGCTTGGTTCGTGGTAACCAATGTGCCTTCGGTAACATATGAACGGCTAATTCGACCGCTTATGGGCGCGTACACCTTGGTGTAGCCCATGTTTACCTTTGCTACATCTACTGCCGCTTCCGCCACACTGATAGCGGCTTGGGCCTGATCTTTTTGCGCAATTACGTCATCGTATTCCTGTTTACTTACTGCATTTTGTGCAACAAGGTCGTCATAACGTCGCGCCTTAGCTTCCAAGGTCTTTAAGTTTGCTTGAACACTTTTCAGATCCGCTTTTGCACTGTTTAACTGGGCTAGGTAACGTGCCTCATCAATTTGATACAGCTGCTGCCCTTTTTCCACATGTGCGCCTTCTTCAAACAAGCGCTCAGTGATAACACCATCCACCTGAGGTCGCACTTGCGATTGGCGCGACGGACTTACTCGCCCTGGCAACACCATTTCATGTACTACAGGTTGCTGTTTCAGCGTAACTACCGACACCGATGGCGCCGGCATACCTTGCTGAGCACCTTGCTGTGCTTGCTCGCCTTCATTCGAACACCCAGTAACACCTAATAGTGTTATTAGTGCTGCAGTAACATAAAAAATGCGACTCATAAATTTTCTATTTCCCAATAACTTTCACATAGAACGCGATTTGCGTTCTATACGGATAAATTAAACGTAAGTTTTGCTTCCAATGCGTCGATTCATCCTAATCCTATAACTTGGACATGAGGACAATCGGAAAAGACGTGGCATAGTTAAGCGATCATTGATACGAATCTACGCTCTTATAGGTCATATTGTGCGCATTTATCACATACAAGAAAAGTCAATGAAGCTGAAATTACCGATGTTGTCGGTCAATTACCGAAGCCTGTATACAATATGCGAATAATAAGAAGTTGAACGCCGATACACGTTCTATTTAAACGAATAATAACGGCAAAGGGTTTGGTAGGCGTGGATGACTGCTTGAGCATCTTGCTGTGTTCCACCTTTATCAGGGTGGGCCGATTGCAGCGAGCGTTTGTAGACACGTTTTAACTGCAGCAGCGTGACAGGCTGGTTCAGGGAAAGACCAAGCAAAAAATGCGCTTTTTCAATATCACCTTGCGTATAGCTGACAGTATCTCCCTTCAGCATTCTTTCCCAAAACGCGTTTAGCAGGTTATCGACCGTATCGCGATCAGCCTCTTCAAAATTTCCCCAGTCGAGGTAATACGTTGCAAGTGGGTCAGGGTTTTCCAGCGTCGTCATACCTAGACCATCATTGCTTTGCGTCAAATGACGCTCTTTAAACAGGTTTAGCTTTATGCCAAGTGCGTGAATCTCTAACACACCTTCGTTTTGTTCTATCCAATACTGCCTCAATTGATACAGTGCATTAAACAGAATAAAGTGCGTTTTAAAAAGCATGAGCGGGTCTCGCAAAGCATCTTCTTCGAAAAGCTGATAAGGCGGCTTTTTTAATATCTCAATAAGCGCATATTCAGTAATACCCTTAGTGAACTGGCTTTTTTGCGTCGATAAGATATCAACGAGGAGTTCAGCTTGCATTGCGTACGTGTGACTGGCGTCCGGTTGTGTATACAAAACCTTAGTACCTATAACTTGATGCCGATAAAAAGATCAGTTTACAAATATGTTGCACGCGGGCCTAGACGAATTTTTCTTTACGAAAGTAAACCAAATTGCCGCTTTCGCTGTTAAAGTAGGTTGGTCAAACTAAAAAGAATAACTTTGGAGTTCCCTTGAAAGCACTCATTGCCCTTACCAGTATTGTTGGTTTTTTGATGGTTGTGTTACCCGGACCACTATATCAGTATGCTGGTGTTAGTTTAGGCACCGCATTTACGTCACTTCGCTTTGGTGTATACGTAGGTGGTGCAGCGCTAATACTCATTATTTTACAAGTATTGATTAATCGTAAGAACGTAAGTTGGGGTAGTACATTTGTATGTGCTGTTCTTGCTTTAGTAGCCGTTGGCATGCCCGTTAGCATGATGAGTAAAGCTAGCGCCGTACCGCCAATTCACGACATTACAACCGATGTTACAAACCCACCTGAATTCGTTGCCATTGCACCGCTTAGAGAAGGCGCGCCAAATTCTATTGCCTATGAAGGCGGTGATGTAACGAAGCAACAGCTTGAAGCGTACCCTGAGATTAAAACTCAGCTACTACCTCAACCTATAAATCAAGTTTATATGGCTGCCGAAAAAGCCATAGAAGTTCTGGGTTGGGAGCGTGTTAATGAGGGCGCACTGCCAAACACACTAGAAGCCACAGATACAACGGCGTGGTTTGGCTTTAAGGACGATGTGGTCATTCGCTTAACAGTTAAAAGCGACGATACCCTTGTTGATATTCGCAGTAAGTCGCGCGTAGGTAAAAGTGACTTAGGCAAAAATGCTGAACGCATCGAAACCTTTATGGCCGAGCTCAGAAATCAGCTGGGTTATCACTAAACCAACCTGAAAAGCTCAGCAGATATTTAAAAGCCTGACAGTGAATCACTGTCAGGCTTTTTATTTTTATCAATCTATTAAACGGGCTAAACACAGCCTTTAAAACCAGAGCTTGGTTTTGTAGTACTAGTGCGCGAGTTTGAGTACCACAACGCCGGCCACAATAAGCGCCACGCCAAAGTAACGCGCTAATGACGACGGGTCGCCGTAAAACATTACGCCTACTAAAAACGTGCCCGCGGCACCTATCCCCGTCCATACAGCATACGCTGTACCTATGGGTATTTGCTTTTGTGCCATCCAAAGGCAAAAACCACTGGCAGCCATGAAGCCTATGGCTAGCAGAATTCCCATAATGCGGGTTTCCGCCTCTTGCGACATCTTAAGTCCTACGGGCCATCCAATTTCCAGTAAGCCCGCAACAATCAAATAAATCCAGCTCACTTATGTATCCTTCAAAACAGCAGGTTTGGCTTATTTGTAAAAGTATACTTATTCGTTGAAAGCAAGATACTCAACGCACCTTAGTATTTTGCTATTCAGCGTTTTTTCACTAAAGGCTCGCCAGCTGGATACTTACCATACCCAAAACCGCAGCATTTAAACGGTTAAACCAACGCCAAAAATTGGGCCGCTGCATATGATGGGCAAAACGTGCTGTAAGCGTACTTAAACCGATAAACCAAACGATAGATGCACCTATCGCACCACCCACAAACCACCATTTATTTTCCTGCCACTGACTTGCCAGATTACCCATTAGCAGCAATGTATCTAAATAAAAGTGTGGATTTAACCAGGTTACTGCTAGCGCAATAAGTAGCGCTTTTTTAAACGACAGCTGCTTTTGTGCCATTTCTAAAACAAGGGCATCATTAGCCAGCGAAGACTTTATTTTGTTAAACGCAATCCACAACAAAAAAGCTACGCCAGCCCACTTAGTTACCGTAACTAGCATCGGGTACTCTTGTAGCAACAAGCCAAAGCCCATGGCGCCCAAGCTGATAGAGATGGCATCGCTTAGAATAAACAGTAAGACAAATAGTGTGGTCCACTGTTTTTTCATCGACTGCTCAATCAGAAAGCTGTTTTGCGCACCTACTGCGATAATAAGGGTGCCGCCCATTACGAAACCACTCGTTGCTGCCGCTAACATGCTAAATGCCTCTTAAAAAATAAATTGAATGTACGGTTCTATTGTTCGGTCTTTCGTTGCTTGGTCTTTCATTACGTGGCTTTATGCCGCCTGATATGCAGACCATTTCTGGATAGTTCTAGCCAAGCAAGAATTCAAAGTGGCGCTATTTTATACACCTTGCGCAACTTAATTAAATTAATGATACTTGTATTGAATTAGTAAAATTAATAGCTTTAACTTTCCTTTCACAGGTTTTAAAAAATGCTCGATTACGATGCGCTACGATGCTTTCATGAAGTACTGCGCTATGGTGGCTTTGAAAAAGGCGCTCAGGCGTTAAACCTTACACAGTCTGCGGTGTCGCAAAAAATCAAACGTCTTGAACAAAGCGTTGGTGGGCCTGTTATGGTGCGAACTAAGCCCCTTCGCGCAACACCACTGGGGCAAGAACTGCTTTCGCATATACAAAAAGTGAGTGTGCTGGAAGAAGCGCTAAACATAAAAAGTGGTTTAGAAGCCTCGGCGGTACCTATCAGCGTAGCGGTGAATAACGATGTGCTTGCTACTTGGTTTTCGCAGGTTATGGCAGTATTTAGTGGTAAGCGGGCCAATCCTGTTCACATTGTTAACGCGGATCAAACTCAAACCCGAGACATTCTTCAGCAAGGCCGAGTTATGGCGTGTATTAGTCAAACAGGTACACCGGTTACTGGCGGGCAATCAATGAGACTGGGCACCATGCGCTATCAGCTTTATGCGTCACCACGGTTTGTTGAGCGATACCTTCACAAGGGCATAACGCCTGACAGCGTGATGAATACGCCTGGCCTTTTGTATGATGAGTACGATGTTACCTTACTTACTGACTATCAAAGGGAATGTTTGAATATTTCGCCTACCTTTACCACGTGTCACTGGTATCCCTCGTCTCATGGCTTTGTAAAAATGGCGCTAGATGGCGTGGTGTGGGCCCTACTCCCGACTCTCCAAGTGGCACAAGAAGTGAAAGAAGGCGAGCTTATTGCGCTTTTTCCAGACAAAGCGCTAGCGGTTCCTCTTTTTTGGCATTATGCAACGCTTGAGTCGGCTGCGCTTGCCGACCTTACTAAAGCTGTTAAGCAAGTCGCAAAGGCACAATTAAAATAACGCCACATTAAGAGCTAGTAGCATATTCGGCGTTTTTACGCTTTTCTTTGACGCTATACATCAATTTGTCAGCTTTGTTTAACAAGGTCGGCAAGTCTTTGTAGCGCTCTTTTGTGATGTAAGCTCCTACACTCGCCGTGGTGTTTATCACTACGTTTTCTGTTCTGATATCGCGCTCGGCTAAGCTTTCCTCAATGCGGGCGGCCAATCGCTCAGACTGACCTTCGCTATAGCAGTGACTCAATACCACAAACTCATCGCCACCTAAGCGCCCCACGGCGTCTTGCTCGCGACAGCGACTCATTAAAATTTTTGCAACCACCTGCAAGACCTTATCTCCTGCGTGGTGCCCATATTGGTCATTAATCTCTTTAAACTTATCAATATCAATGAAAAGCAGTGTTAAGTAGCCACCCTCTTTGTTGAAATTATTCAGCAGCGACTGCGCCACGCCTTCCCAACCGCTGCGGTTTAACACATTACATAATGAGTCTGTCGATGCGCGTTTAAATGCACTAAGCCTGTCGTCATTAAGCTTTTTAACTTTTCTCGACGTAGCGATAGCAAAAATAAAAGCCTCAATAGTTATCCCTAATACAAGAGAATATCGATATAAAAACGGCGATACTTCTGTAAAAACTAAACGGAAAAGCATGGACAAAACCATCACTGCAATCCCAAGCATTACCAAATTTGCACAATGCACTTTGCGATAGGCAGCATAAACACAACTTGATAGCGTGCACGTCATGGTAATAAGTGTAATTAGACTCAACATGCTGTTAATTTTCATGGCATCTGAGACTGGAAGAATAAGCTGAACTACAGCAAACGCGAGTGCTGCACATGCCATTCCAAGCACAAACTGGCGCTGCCAACCTTTCAGTAGCGCTTTAAAATCCAGTAGCTGATCTAAGAATTTCACGCCTGCAAAAAGGGTAATTCCAGCAAAGAGTAAATGCAGTTGGAAATTCGCAAGCAAAGCAACTTGCGGAAATACAATGTTCAACAGCCCTTCTTGGAGCAAAAAGAATACGCCAGCACTGAAAACGTAGAAGCTATACGAATACAGGCCGTAGTTGCGCATACTTGCCCCCAGCATGCCTACGTATAAAGTAAGTGCCAAACAAAAGCCAATAAATAAGCTCATTGTGAGAGTGTGAATAGAAGCAAATTTATGAAAATCACCAAGCGGCGTCACCTTGACCGATACGCGGCGTTCCACCTGTGCGTTGATATCTAAATAAAAGCGGTTGTTTGAATTGTTGATTATGTATGCTTCAAAGGCACTAGGTAATCTTTCAACTTTGCGCATTTTGCTATCGTATAGCTGGTTGTAATTAATATAATTACGAGGGAAATAAAGAACATACTGCGCATCGACATTACAGGTTAGCGCAAGTCGCTGATCACCCGCTTTAAGAAGAAAGCTTGTTGAAGGGGATGCATCAATTTCGTTTTCGAAGTTACATTTAGCAAGCGAGTGGAAACTTGCTGTACATAAGACAAGCCCTATTAATAAGCGAATAAAATTACGTGACACACACCATGCCATAGATTTGCTTCCTACTGGTACCGCAGCCAAATCCGTGTAGCAAAAATATCCCTGTACGGCTATTACACTAAGATAAGTATGCTTGGTTATATCAAGGTATGAAAAACCAACACATATTAAGCTTAGTTTATAAATTTTAGTTCGCTCGAAAAAAGTTACTTTTATTTAACGCCGCTCAATGGCTGGTATTGCAAAGTAAGCATCTAAGTCTGATTCTTTTAACGCTTCGAGTTTGCGCTTTCTCTGAGCTCTTTCGTTAATAGTTTCTCCAAATACTTCCATGTGCAAATCGGCTATAAGGGCCTTACCTTCTTCTTTGCTGATTAAGCCCATTACTTCACCGGCGTGCATGAATCCTTGCACTCGATACTTTTCCGCCTCTACCTTTTTCCCATCTTTACTTGCCTTGTAAAGGCTCACCAGTTGCGTTTTACAGGCGTCTAAAAATAGTTGTTTTTCACTCTTGTTTTGCATTTTCGCATCCCTTTTTATTTGCCCGTATACCTTAGCGGCATTTGCTAGCTTTAGATAGCGCGTTTAGAACCAGCTTAGTGTTGCGTTGCCCTCGCTCTTAGTGCTATCGATAACTGCAACTAAAGTTCATTGGTGAGAACGCCATATACCACCTACGCTATATCAAGTGCTGGAAGTTTAACTTTCAGGAAGTCACAGACAAACGTAAGCGAGCATCACTATGCGAGTAAAAATAGCCTTGGGAATGGTCACAGCCATGGCGTTTGCTCCCCTTGTTACAGCTAAGGGGGCGGCAAAAGGAAATGCTCATCATTGGGAAACGTCACCTCATCACTTATCGGCACTAGTCGGTACCACTTACACAAAAGAGTGTGGCAACGCATTCACTTTGGGCATCGATTATGAGTACCGCCTAAGCGATTTCTTAGGTGTGGGATTTGTTGCTGAATATGCCTTTGAAGATCTAGACGCTTACACTTATTTACTCGTCGCCGACCTTCACATTACCAACAATTTTATCGCACAAATTGGCCCTGGCGTTGAATTTCACGGCAGCCATAAAATGGAAGTGGCCCGGTTGGGCTTTTTATATGAGTTCGAAGTGTCTGGCTTTACCATCTCGCCACAGCTTCATTACGACTATCACCGAAACCACAAAAGTGCGGTTGTTGCTGGATTAGCAATTGGTATGTCGTTTTAAACCACCTGCCCTGCTGCCCAGCCGCTGCTCCAAGCCCACTGAAAGTTAAAACCGCCGAGCCAGCCGGTAACGTCAACCACTTCACCTATGAAGTAAAGGCCTTCGACGTTCTTGGCCATCATGGTTTTTGATGAAAGTTCGTTGGTGTCTACGCCACCTATGGTGACTTCCGCTGTTCTATAGCCTTCAGTGCCGTTTGGCTTTATTTGCCAATTTTCTAGCGTGTCAGCGATAGCGTCGCATTCGCCGTGGGTAAGCTGTTTCACCGGTACATTGCGCCAGCTATGATATTCAATAAAGCTTTGCACCATGCGTTTGGGGAATACTTTATTTAAGCAGGTAGCAAGTAGTGCGTCTGGCGTTTCGGTGCGAGCAGTTTGTATAAGTGCCGTGGCATCATTATTAGGCAGCGTATTAATGCTTAAGCTGTCACCTGCCTCCCAATAACTTGAAATTTGCAACATAGCCGGGCCGCTTAAACCTCGATGAGTAAAGAGCATCGCTTCTTTAAACGTGGTGTCGTTGCAGCTGGCATATACATCAACTGCGATACCGCTAAGCTCTGCCAGAGTCTCTTTGTCTTTATCGTGTAAGGTAAAGGGCACAAGAGCGGCCCGTGTGGGTAATACGTTCAGGCCGAATTGCTCGGCAATTTTATAACCGAATGGCGTCGCCCCCAGCTTTGGCATACTTAAACCACCGGTCGCGATTACTAAAGACTCACAGCTATATTCGCCGTTCGAAGTAGTTAGTAAGTACCCACCTTCAACCTTTTCTACGCTTGTAATTTCACAGCGAGTAGTAATGGTAACGCCTGCTTTTTTACATTCGTTAAGCAATAAATCGACAATATCTTTGGCGCTGTCATCACAAAACAATTGGCCTAAGGTTTTTTCGTGATAGGCAATACCATGCTCGGCAACCAAACCTATAAAGTCCCACTGGGTATAGCGGCTTAATGCCGACTTACAAAAATGTGGGTTTTGCGAAAGGAAATTTTCAGGCCCCGCGTACATATTAGTGAAATTGCAGCGCCCACCGCCAGACATAAGGATCTTACGGCCAACTTTTTTGGCATGGTCAAGTACTTCTACACTGCGACCTCGCGCGCCTGCCTGTGCCGCGCAGAACAGCCCTGCTGCACCTGCTCCAATAACAATAACATCGCGCTTAATCACTCTGTATTCACCTTACATCAAGCTAAAAATACTCACGCCCATTCAAGCGTAGGTTAAGAGTTCGGGATTATACGTAATAAGCCTTGCTGCACAACGCAAAGCCTAATCTTACTGTAAATTTAATCTAGTTCTTTAGTAGAAAATTATGGGTTTTAATACTTTTTAACAATACTAAAAGATTTTTAATTCACCTATAACTACGCACCAGAATTGAGGTGCAACTCAATTTGAACGAACAAACAAACGAACAAAACAAGCAGTAACTACTTCACAAATTACAGAGGATTGTATCCATGGAAGAGTTCTTAGCGTCACTCGATATTAACCAATACTTGCCAGCCGCCTTGGCGTGGGCCACGAACATATTACTTGCTTTGGCAATTTTAATAATTGGCTTATGGGTAGCGAGTAAGGTGTATAACGCTATTGTCGCTATTGCTAATAGCCACCCTCAACTTGATGACACACTATTTAAGTTTTTTGGTAGCGTAGCACGCTATACCATTCTTGCTTTTGTTGGCATAGCGGTACTTAATCGCTTTGGCGTTCAAACAGCATCTATTATTGCTCTGTTAGGTGCTGCCGGTCTTGCTATTGGTTTAGCACTCCAAGGCACGCTTTCCAACTTGGCTGCAGGTGTTATGTTGCTTATCTTCCGCCCCTATAAAGTTAATGACTTTGTCGATGCGGCGGGCAAGTTCGGTAAAGTAACTGAAATCGACTTATTCACTACTATTTTGCAAACCTTCGATAATAAGCAAATTATCATTCCAAACAGCCAAATTTGGGGCGAGCAAATTGTTAACCACTCTCATCATGAAATTCGCGGTGTAGACATGACCTTTGGTATTGCCTACAACGAAAACATTGATGCTGCTCGTGCCGTTATCGATAAAGTATTGGCAGACCACCCGCACATACTTAAAGACCCAGCACCATTTGTTGAGGTATCTACCCTTAACGATAGCTCAGTTGACTTTATTGTTCGTCCATTCTGTCACGGCGAGCATTACTTCGACATTCTGTTCTCAGTGCCAGAGCAGATTAAGAAAGCGCTAGATGAAGCTAACATTGAAATTCCGTTCCCGCACCGTAAAGTGATTGTGGTAAACGAAAACGCATAGCGCGCAGGTAAAAAATAACGTCCTAGTAAGCAAAAGGGCAGCCGACTGGCTGCCCTTTTTATGTTCTGATTTAAAGTCAGCTAAAAACGAATTACGCTCTATCTTTTTTAGGAAACACGGCCAAAGGGTGTGTAGTAATTAACTGAACAAACGCACGAGTATTTGGCTTAATGGCATTCTCGTGACTTACGCGCACTTTCAGTTCATCACCGCTATCTAGCACAACAGCATAAAGGCGGCTTTCGCCCTCATAACGCACCCACTTCACCGTACAGTTAGTTTCGCTATGGGCTGCATCTAAACTTAAATCATCAGGGCGTACGAGCAAATCTACATTGCCGTTAGCACCTTGAAGCGGTGTGCCTGGCACCTTGCCGATCTCTGTCACGACCGTTTTGTCTGTATTTACTTCATTAGCATCAAATGTGGCACTTAAAAAGCTTGCCTCGCCCATAAACCGCGCTACAAAGCGGCTTGCTGGCGAAGAATAACAGGCTTCAGGTGTGTCTAATTGCTCTAACACACCTTTATTTAATATGCCCACTCTATCACCAACACTTAACGCTTCCTCTTGGTCATGGGTTACCCAAATTGCGGGCACGCCGGCCTTTTTAAGCGCGTCGCGAATTTCCCAACGCAAGCTGTCTTTTAACGCTGCATCTAAGTTTGAAAGGGGTTCGTCTAGCAGTACAAAAGAAGGTTCATGCGCTAGGGTACGGGCTAGCGCAACACGCTGCTTCTGCCCGCCTGAAAGACGTGCAGGTTTAGCATCGCGGAAATTATCTAGACCTAACAGTTTCAGCCAATGATCGGCAAGCTTAGTGTCTTTTAAACGAAAACATACGTTTTGCTGAACGGTAAGATGGGGGAATAGCGCAAAATCTTGGAACACCATGCCGACGTTACGCTTTTCAGGTGGCACGTGTTTGTTTGCTGTACTTTCCCAATTACCTAGGCTCATAGCGCCTTCTGAAATAGGGATAAGCCCTGCCAATGCCTGCAAAATAGTAGTTTTACCGCAGCCAGTTGGCCCCACCAACATCAGGATTTCGTCTTGCGCAAGCTCAAGATTTAACTTGTCGACAACGCGGGTAGACCCATAATTCACTGACAAATTACTTACACTAAGCATTACGAACGATCATCCTCGGTAACAGTAAACTGGGCTTTTCTTTCGCCCGACAGCATGAGAACCAGCCCCACGCCAGATAATAAAACCAGTAGAAGTCCAGGTACGGCAGCGCGTCCAAAGTAACCCGCCTCGTAAACACGCCACATGTAAGTGGCTAAGGTTTCAAAGCCTGTAGGCCCCAACATTAATGTAGCAGGCAGTTCACGCATGGCTTCCAAAAACACTAATGCAGCCCCTGCAATCATACCACGAAGGGTTAAGGGCAGCGTAACTCGTATAAAGGCCTCTCTTGGGCTAGCGCCAAGTACGCGTGCAGCTTTCACTAGGCCCGAATCTATATTCTCGGCGGTACTTCTAACACTTCCCACCGCTAAAGGAATAAAACGCAGCACATAGGCCATAACCAATAAACTTAAGGTTTGATACAACGCAGGCAAGTACTTAAGGCCCACGTACACCAGCGCTGTTCCCATAACTATACCTGGTACACCAAAGCCAAAATAGGTAATGCGCTCCATAAAGCGGCCAGCTTTGCCTGCAATAGCCGCGTGAGCAACCGGAATGGCAAGAAGCACGGCCACAATCGCGGCAATAAATGATGCATGGGCTGAATTCCATGCATAGCTTAATTCAAAGCCACCTGTGCCCTCTCGCACTAACCACAGCGTGAAAATAGCTAGGGGAAGTACAATAGCCATAAATACAACAGGCATAGTCGCAAGCAACATTAGGTTGCGCTGCCAGCGTGCAGGAAATAAGGATAAGTGCTTTCCTGGGCGTTCTTGCGCCCCACCTATTCGGCTTTCTATAAACAGAATAAGCCCAACAATCACCATAAGCTGCAGGCTTAGCATGGCCGCCTGGCTTAACCCAAAAGCGTTGTATTCAACAAAAATAACGCGAGTAAAGGTGTCGAAGCCCATTATTGCAGGCGTACCAAAATCAGATAACGCGTAAAGCGCAGCAAGAAGTGCCCCCGCAGCAACGCTGTTTACTACGCGCGGTAGCACCACACGCCATAAGCTAGCACCTAACGACAGACCTAGCGTACGCGCCGCGTTAACCAAGCTGGCATCTAAACTCAGCAAGCTTGAACGGGTTGTCATCATCACAAAAGGATAGGTGTATAGGCTCATGACCAGAGCCGAGCCCCACAAACCGCTAATTGGCGGCGTGCTAATACCTAAAACGTTCTCTATTTCTCCGCCAATACCAAATGAGAAGTACATGGCGAATGCGCCAATATAACTAGGCAACGCCAGTGGCGCAGCCAACAAGATAAGCCAGAAGCGCTTAAATGGCATTTGCACATAGGCAGTTAAAAAAGCAAGGGGGACACCTATAAGCACCGAACCAATGATAGTAAGCACTACCAATGAAATAGTATTGCCTAGTACACGAAGGTTATGGGTATCGAAAAGCTGGGCACTATCTTGAGCTAAAGAAAATAAAACGCCGACGGGCAATAAAGCCATCAGCGCAATAAGTAGTGCCAGTGGATACGACTTTGGCCAGTTTGTCACAGTACGCCAACTTCCCTCATAAGGTTTAGTGTTGGGCGTAAATCAGCCAGTTTACGAAGGTCCATTTCGGGTGGCGATAGCGTACTTAGTTCCGCTAAGCCTTGTGGTGGTTCAACTCCTTGAACCAAAGGTATTTCGTATGCTTCGCGAGCAAGATAAGACTGCACTTCGTGCGACAGCAGATATCGAATAAAGTTAACCGGCAAATCACCGTCGCTCAACGCAACAATACCTGATGCGTTAACTAAGCAGCCTGCATCACCTTTGCTATAAGCAAGGGCCACATTCGCGTTTGGCTTACCTGATTTAAGTCGAAGCGTGTAATAGTGATTAGCAAAACCAATATCTACTTCACCACGTTCAACGCCCATTACTACACCAAGTTCACCCGCATACTTTTTAGAGTGCTTGTTAATGCCTTTAAGCCATGATTTTGTTGCTTTTTCGCCTTCTAAAATACGCATAGCGGTAACAAAAGACTGGAACGACGAATAAGCCGGCGCCCAGCCAATTTTTAAATCGCTATCGGCTAACGCCATTACGCTTTCTGGGATTTGTTCGGGCTTAACACGCTCGGTGTTATACGGCAGTGTGCGCACACGACCTGTTACCGGTGACCAGCTCGGGTATTGAAAATCTTCGCGAAGCTGTGAACGTAAATCATCAGGCAGCGACTTTGCAGCGCCTGCGTCAGTCACAACGCCAATTGAGCCCGTATCTACAGCCCAAAACAAATCAGCGCGTTTCACGCCCGCTTTTGTTTCAGCAACAATGGTGTTTGCCAATGCTGCTGACCCGCCGCGTCGAACCTTCAGGTTGAGCTTGGGATTGCGCTTTTCAATGGCTTTTAGAACATTTTCGTACAGACCGCCTTCACCACGCCCTAAATAAAGGGTGAGATCGCCTTCTAATTTAGGCAAAGACTCTACTGACACGCTGCCAGTTTGAGTCATAGCGTGGGCAAAACTAAACGGCAAGCCAGTTAACGCACCAGCTGCGGCTAGCCCTTGCAAAAATGTTCTACGTTGCATACCCCTTCCTTAAAATACGTCTTTACGACTTTTCTCTACTTCAACTAACAGTGTACGAGCGCGATCAAGTTTAGCCTGCATAGATTCTACAACTTTGCGTACCGCATCTACGCCATTATCTTTCGAAATAGCTTGCGGAAGCGTTACGTTAAAATCTTTTTCTAGGTCTTCAACCAAGGCTGCGTCTTTCGCAATCAAGTCACCCTCTACACCTTCAAAACGTTGAAGATAGGTGTCGTGCACTAGTGTTGTTGCAACCTCGTGAAGCTGCTCTGCATATTTAGCAACAACGCGATCAAGACGTGTTTTAATATCGTCGATAACTTCAGGGCCTGTGGTAGGTTCTTTCTCAGTGGTTTGAACTTTTCCAACCAGACCTTTCTTCTGATATTGAGACGCAAGTTTAACTGCGCCTAGCGCCTGCCACAAGGCATGATTTAGCTTCTCTTGTTCTACGCGCACATCAGCAATAGGCTTACCTTCATCAATAGCTACCTTTACACCATAAATACCTTGCCAAATAGAGGCATAAATAGGCACGTATTGGGTTTCAATGGCAGAGTGAAAGTCTACTTCTTCCCAGTACTCGATTAGCGCGTCTGTTTTAAGCGATTTATCTTTTGCTTCATACGCATCAACAACACTGCCAAACTTACTTTCTAACCAATGTACTTCTTCGGTGTACTCACCAATATGTGCATGTAAATTGTTTACGTGATCACCAATTGCACCGTTTGCAAGCGCATGTGAAGAAAACATCGAGAAAGTAACGGCCGAAGCCAGTACTAAGGCGCTTATTTTTTTCAGTGTTATTGTCATAATTTTTTCCTAAAACGTTTGTCTTTTCGCGCAAATGATACTTATTATCATTAAGCAAGTAAAGGTAACTAAACGAGGCTACACGCTAAGTAACGCAGTGCATCGGCCTTACGTTAGCCTTTAGTTTCTCTACGTTTTTGACCCACAATAATGCAGGTTAAATGATTAACCCTCGCTGAACATATTGATATTCAACGCAATTAGCAAACTGCTAGATCATAGTTGCGTTACATTTTAATGAAAATGACCGCCAAGTATACGCATATCTAAATTAATGAATATTCACAAAAAACTAAACGAAAAAAGCCCGCAACAATTGTTGCGGGCTTTGAGTATTTAAGGCCTTTTAAAAATTAAAGGCTATCTAACATGGTTTGGGCATCGCTCACGTCGAAACGACCAGGGTCTTCAACGTTTAGCTTTTTAACTTCGCCATCTTCTACAAGCATAGAATAACGAAGCGAACGTAAGCCTCCGAAGTTACCTGTACTCATGTCTAAGCCAATTTGCTTGGTAAAGAAACCGTTGCCATCCGCTAGCATGGTAATTTCTTCTGCATTGTTTGCTTTACCCCACGCATCCATAACGAATGCATCGTTCACACTTAGGCAAATAATACTATCAACACCTTTTGCCTTAAGCTTATCAGCAAGCGCTACATAGCCTGGCAAATGTGCTTGTGAGCAAGTAGGTGTAAAAGCGCCGGGTACAGCGAATAGTACAACGCGCTTTTCTGAAAACAGTTCGTTCGTTCCTGGGTTAGTTATTTCGCCATTCTCTAAAAGGCTAAAATCTACTTCAGGCAAAGTGCCCCCAACTTGTATCATGCTACTCTCCTAGATTTTTTCGACACAAATACACATCAAATCTGTGTTTTTTGCTTTCAATAGCCATTGATGCTTTTATTCCTGCCAGCACATCTGCACTGTTTGGGCGTTTAACCACTACCCGGTGCGTAGCTAGCTTGAGTGCTGGCGGTAACAGCGCATCTGCGTCTGGGTCATGACCAAGCAGTTGCTGAAACAGCCGCATTTCCTTTTTCACCAAGGCTGACTTCTTTTTATGTGGGAACATGGGATCTAGATAAATAGCGTTCACATTCTCACCAGTGAAGTATTGCATTACCTCAGCGCTATTTCCATGTTGAAGCGACATTTTAGCTGCAAGTTCTGGAAAACTAAGTGCTAATCTGCGAATACCGTCTTCAAGTAAGGCGGCCACCACAGGCGAGCGTTCAATCATAGTGACCCTGCAGCCCACGCTAACCAACACAAAGGCATCACGCCCAAGCCCTGGCGTTGCATCTACCACATGCCACGCTTCATTACCTTTAAGGCCAATCGCTTTAACAATAGGCTCTTTGCGCCCACCGCCGTGCTGTTTACGGTACAAACTCGCTGGCGAAGCAAAATCTACCTCTACCGGGTTTACTTTTTTCTCGCCTGCGTCAGCAAGGCCCAGCACACCATTTTGTACCTGTAAGTACAAGCCTTCGACGGGCTTTTCACTGCTACTAACAACAGGAAAGCCCCATTTTTCGCTGATTGCGCTAATTAGCCCAGCATCTTCGCTATTTGCTTTAGCGCTGTCGCCGTTATCGCAATCAATCAAAGGCACACTTTTAAGCATGACCGTATTGCTCCTTATGCCCTATCCATCTATTAATGATGGCTTGGGCATGAGACGGGTATTTATCCCAAAGGGTATAGGCAATTTCTTGGACTTTTGGAATAAGTGCAGCATCGCGAACCAAATCTGCTATTTTAAGCTCTGCCATTCCGGTTTGTTTCGTCCCCATAAATTCACCTGGGCCACGAATTTCTAAATCGCGCTGTGCAATGTAGAATCCGTCATTAGACTCACGCAATACGCCTAGTCGCTGAGTAGCGGTTTTCGATAGCGGGCTTTGGTACATAAGTACACACTGACTTTCTACCGCCCCCCTACCAACTCGGCCTCTAAGCTGGTGAAGCTGTGCTAACCCCAATCGTTCTGGATTTTCAATAATCATAATGCTGGCATTCGGCACATCTACGCCTACCTCAATAACCGTAGTCGCTACTAGTAAATCCAGTTTACCGTCTTTAAAGTCGGCCATAACCTGCGCTTTTTCAGCGGGCTTTAACCGCCCGTGTACCAAACCAACTTGTAAGTCTGGCAATGCGGTACGCAGGGTAACTGCGGCATCTTCAGCGGCCTGACACTCCAATACTTCCGACTCATCAATAAGCGTACATACCCAATAAGCCTGTCTGCCATTATCTTTACAAGCCTGACGCACGCGTTCTATCACATCGGCCCTGCGCGTGTCTGGTAGCACAACGGTTTGTACTGGCGTTCTGCCCGGTGGCAATTCGTCTATGACCGAGGTATCTAGGTCGGCATAAGCTGTCATGGCCAGCGTTCTTGGAATAGGCGTTGCCGTCATGATCAACTGGTGAGGGTAGCGACCTTGCTGTTCGCCCTTATCTCGAAGGGCCAAGCGCTGATGCACGCCAAAACGGTGCTGCTCATCTACGATAACCAGTGCTAGCTGCTGGTAACTCACACTTTCCTGGAAAATAGCGTGAGTACCCACCAACATTTGGATATCGCCAGCTTCTAAGCGCGCTAATACTTCGTTACGGGCTTTACCTTTAAGTTTTCCTGCAAGCCAGCCTACCTCAATACCTAGTGGTTCTAACCAGCCACGAAAGTTATTCGCGTGTTGTTCAGCCAATAGCTCAGTGGGAGCCATTAACGCCACCTGGTGGCCAGCCCCAATGGCTGATAGTGCAGCCAATGCCGCAACTAGGGTTTTGCCCGAGCCCACGTCACCTTGTACAAGGCGCATCATAGGCCGCGCATGCTGCATATCTTTTTGAATATCTTCTACTACTCTTGCCTGCGCGCCGGTTGGTGAGAATGGCAGTTGAGCGAGCATTTTATCGATAAGCGGCTGATTCACCTTAATAGGAATACCGGGCTGTGCGTCAGATAGCTTGCGTACTTTCAATACGCTTAGGTGATGTGACAACAACTCTTCAAGAATTAATCGATATTGAGCTGGATGCAGCCCCTCTTCCATTTCGTGTACGTCTACATCTGGTGGCGGGCGATGCACCAAATGAAGCGCCTCGTTAAGGCTAATTTGGTCATCATAAATGCCGTCGGGCAGTAGGTCGGCCAGCGCGCCTTTATCTAGAAGTTTTAAGGCCTGGTCGGTTAGATTACGTAGGGTTAACTGCTTAACACCGTCTGTGGTTGGGTAAACTGGCGTCAATGATTCTTCTGTAGGTGGCGCGTCTTCGTCCACTAGCTTAAATTCGGGGTGCATCATTTCAATGCCCCACTTGCCAGTACGCACTTCACCGAAACAGCGCACAGTGTTTCCCGGCGTCATAATTGACCGCTGAACGGCACCAAAGTGGAAAAACCTTAGGGTTATAGTACCTGTGCCATCACTTAGCTTTACCACCAGCATGCGTTTTTTGCCGTACTGAATGTCGGCGCTCATCACCTCGCCCTGCACGCTTACATGGGTAAACGGTCGGCACTCAGCCACGCTGTAAATACGGGTTCTGTCTTCGTAGCGATGAGGAAGGTGAAACAGTATATCTTGAAGGGTAAACAAGCCTATTTTATTAAGTTTTTCTGCCACCTTTGCGCCCACGCCTTTAAGCGCAGTTATGGGTGTAGTGGCCAGTGCTTGCATCAAGCGACATCCTTCTTTTGAAACATAAATGACTTAACCTTTGAAAAGGCACAAGCTGGTGTTATTCAACATGTTATAGGAAAAGAAGTGTAAAGGATTGTTGAGAGGTTGGCGAGTACGCTTTAGGCCAGTTTTTGACGTTGATAACAAAATAATAATTGCCAATATCGATTGACCTCGCGTGCTCTGGATTTCAACAAATTACCCTCTATTAAAAACATCAATTGATTCAAGAATCGATTTATTTCTGCTTAATTAATCTTGATGGCATAAACATTAATAATTTACGGTCAGTCTGCGGTTGCCACCTACGAATTTACACCATAGCATGAGATAGCATAGTTTGGAGTACATTGCAGGTTCATAATAAGAAGACTAAGACAACGCCCGCCAAAATCATGAAATCTGCCATGGTGGCGATTAGTGCCGATTCAACATTGCTGTAATGCTCTGTCGAACGCAAGTCATTAACACTCTGTAACTTTTTCATAAAAAGTTTTTTCTTTAAAAAAAACATATTGATACTCATGCCCAGAAAGATTAATGCCCATCCATACTCTAAGGCCTCCCACATAAAAATAGAAAAAACAAAACAAATCGACGAAGCTATTATCTTGATACTTTTTTTCATTCTTTATTATCCTGAGTTGGCAGAAGATAGTGAACTCGTCCAACTATCGTCTGACGTTTGATGGAAAATAGCCAACTTATTTCCGAGTTGGACTACCTAACGGAAATAGGTCCATGCTTTATCGGCAAGCCACTCGTCAATACCTGTATTTGCTGCAAGCCAACCACCAGCAGCGAAACCGGCCGCGAAAGATGCTCCAACCAGACCTAATCCCCTAAAAGAAGTCACAGCTATGTTAGCTTTCATTCCTGGGTGAATATTAGTAGGAGGAGCAAATCCTGCGCTAACTTCTTCAGTTTCTCTTTTATTAATTTCGATCATAATGATTCCTTATTTATTGATTACATAAAACAAACATCTATTGCCTTTCACATTACGTTTCAAAATGGAACAAAATGGTGCTCTGAGCCAGATAGCTGAATAGATTCCACAATCTTCAATCAAGTTGAAAGCCGCCATCATGTGAAGGCCATATTAGATTCTTTATGTAAGCATCAATTGTCAAATTGATAAAAAAACAATTTTTACATCACAAAGAAACACAAAAATATAGTTATCAATAAGATAGAAATGATAGTTATGAAAATATTATTCAAATAATATACTTAGAAATAAGTGACTTGATGTCGAGACATAAAGGCTTGCAGAAAGGGGCAACATACTTCTTACACTAAAATATTATCAATTAATAGAAAGTCTCACAGATACCAAAGTATCGATAATCCGACTTAGCATAGCGTTAGCAAAAAGTTCATTTGTTCAAAGTCGAATATTTGCTATTCGTTAGCATCCCATAAAGAGAATTCCGCTTTAGTGATCTGCATTTCTTTCCACCAGCTATCGTCAGCATCCACTTCACCTATAGCGTTAATAGCAGGCAGTGGCAAACCTTTGCGCTGGCATAGTTTGTACAAGCGAGGATAACCGTTTTGAAATGCCAAAGCCTGACATTCTTCTTCCGGCAACTGCTGTGTATTGTACATACCCGCAATAGTGCGTTGGCGCTGTGCTTCATAAAGAACCAGAGCTGCGGCTACCGATACATTTAGCGACTGCACCATACCCATCATGGGAATAACGATGTCTTGATCGGCAATGGCTTTCGCCTCATCAGAAGCACCATACTTTTCCTGACCAAACAAAATTGCGGTAGGTTTGGTGTAATCGACATCGCGAAAATCTACCGCGGTGTCAGACAAATGGGTAACCAACACCTGCATGCCTTGGCCTTTTAACTCAGCCATCGCATCGCTAATACCATCGTGGTTGGTTTGACGCACCCATTGCTGGCTGCCCATAGCCGTACCACGGCGAAACTGGTATTTCTTTTCCCACACGGTGTGAACACGATGAATGCCTACGGCGTCACAAGTTCTTACTATTGCCGAAACATTATGAGGCTTGTGCACATTTTCAAGGCATACCGTTAAATCGGTTTGTCTTTTTTCCAACACATCTCTAATGCGCTGGTAACGCTCAGGTGACATGGCTTACTCCGGCAGCTCCATTACACCATCAATTTCAATTTGTGCACCTTTAGGCAATGCAGACACCTGAACGGCAGCGCGCGCTGGGTAAGGCTTATTGAAGTAACGGCTCATAATTTCATTAACCGTTGCAAAGTGACCTAGGTCAATAAGAAAGATGTTCACTTTCACTAAGTCGTTTGTGGTGCCGCCAGCAGCGTCACACACCGCTTTAATGTTCTCAAAAACTTGTACTGCTTGCGCTTCAAAGTCGTTAGAAACCATTTCCATAGTTTCAGCAACAAGAGGAATTTGCCCCGAAAGATAAACGGTAGTGCCAGCTTTAACCGCTTGGCTATAAGTACCAATAGCAGCAGGTGCCTTATCGGTCTGAATAATAGACTTAGACATAGTAGTTCCTAAATTTTGTAGTAATTAGTGTCGTGATTGACTATGACGAGACACTTTTTGAACTTCCGGCATGGTGCGAATCTTCTTCATTACGCGCGCCAAGTGCACACGGTTGTGCGTGGTAAGTTCTAGGTCGATAAAGTAGATATTACTCTCTTTTTCTTCAGTTTGCAGACCAATGATGTTGGAATCGCACCCTGAAATAGTGTTCGTTAATGTTGCCAGCGTGCCCTGATGGTTTATCAGTTCTATACGCAGAGACGCTTTGAACTCACCCTGAGGGTTGTCGTCCCATTGCATAGGCAAGACGCGCTGCGGCTCTTCACGGGTAAGCTTACGAATATTGTTGCAGCCAATTTGGTGAATGGTCATACCGCGGCCGGGGCTCAATACTGCTACAATTTCATCGTCAGGAATGGGGTGGCAACAGCGAGAATAGTGAACAAGCAGGCCTTCTGTGCCGCGAATAGCTACATTACCTTTCTTATCTGATAAGTCTGTTGTGCTCTCACCTAATAAACGGCGCGCTACAATTGCACTTAGCTCGTTACCAAGGCCAATATCTACTAACAAATCGTCAAAATTAGCATGCTTGGTTTCGGCCACCACACGTTCAATATCTTCGTTTGGAATATCGTCTAGTTTTACGCTACCTAAGGCATGACGCAGTAGACGGTTACCCATGTTCACCGCTTCTTGAGAATGCTGTTTACGCAGATACTGACGAATACGGGTACGCGCGCGGGCACTCACTACAAAGTTTAGCCAGTTCGCATTCGGCTTCGCTTTCGGCGAGGTAATAATTTCCACGGTTTGACCGTTTTCAAGGGGCTTACTCAAGCTGAAATTTCTGCGCTCAACGCGCACACCTACACAGGTATTACCTACATCAGAGTGTACCGCGTAGGCAAAATCTACAGCGGTTGCGCCCATAGGTAATTCAATGATTCGGCCATCTGGGGTGAATACATAAATTTCGTCAGGAAACAGGTCAGTCTTAACCGACTCGATGAATTCAAACGATGAACTGGCCGATTGTTGTAGCTCAAGCAAGCTTTGCATCCACTTGCGCGCACGTAGCTGTGCAGTAGTGCCGTTATCACCAGGCTCTTTATAAAGCCAGTGGGCCGCTACCCCTTTATCCGCCATTTGGTCCATTTCCTGAGTACGAATTTGAATTTCAACAGGAATACCATGAGGACCAATTAATGACGTGTGCAACGACTGATAGCCGTTAGTACGAGGTATAGCGATATAGTCTTTAAAGCGGTTTTCAATTGGCTTGTATAAACCATGCATAGCGCCAAGCGCGCGATAGCAGCTGTCTACGGATTTAACGACTATACGAAAAGCATAGATATCCATTACCTCGTTGAACATGAGTTCTTTGTTTTTCATTTTTCGGTAAATGGAATACAGGTGCTTCTCGCGGCCTAATACATCAGATTCTATCTCGTAGGCATCAAGGCGCGTGTTAAGCTCTTCGCGAATATTCTCGATGATTTCTTTACGATTGCCACGTGCCTGACGCACGGCAGATTTTAATGCGCGATGACGCATGGGGTACATGGCTTGGAAACCTAAGTCTTCAAGCTCATTTTTAATATCGTGAATACCCAAACGGTGGGCAATAGGTGCATATATTTCTAGCGTTTCGCGAGCTATGCGACGGCGCTTATCTGGTCGAAGCGAGCCCAGCGTGCGCATATTGTGCGTGCGGTCGGCAAGTTTAATAAGAATAACCCTGATGTCTTGCACCATGGCCATCATCATTTTGCGGAAGTTTTCCGCTTGCGCTTCTTGTTTAGTGCTAAAGGCAAGCTTATCTAGCTTACTAACCCCTTCTACCAATTCGGCAACGGTCTCACCAAACGCTTCAGCTAAATCTTCTTTGCTGTAATGGGTATCTTCAATAACATCGTGAAGAAGCGCCGCCATGATCGTTTCGTGATCAAGGTGCATGTCGGCAAGAATACCCGCAACCGCGACAGGGTGAGTAATGTACGGGTCGCCACTTGAGCGCATTTGTCCATCGTGCGCTTCTTGGGCTAGCACAAAAGATTCCTGGACCAGCTGTACGCGCTCTGCTGGCAAATACTCTAAAACTTTCTGCTTTAAACCTTCAAACAAATACACAGTGGAGCGTGACCCTTATCTAACGTTACAACCCTAAGAATACGTTTAATTGTGCAATAAGCCAATACACCAAAAGTAAAGCGCCAGTGCTTTTTTCAAAGCACTGGCGCCAAAATATCGATAAAACCGTTAAAAAGAGGTCTTATTGATCAGATAGAATATTTGCTACTGATGCAAATTCAGCGTGTTCTTGCTGCTCTTGTGCTTGAAGTTCTGCTTGTTCAAGTGTCGATGCAGTTACAAGACCTTCTTCGATTTCGCGAAGTGCTGTAACAGTTGGCTTGTCGTTTTGAACGTCAACCATAGGATCTTTGCCTTCAGTGGCAATTTGACGTGCACGGCGTGCAGCAACAAGCACTAGGTCAAAGCGGTTACCAATTTTATCTACGGCATCTTCTACAGTTACGCGAGCCATGTATTTCTCCGAAAATTAGGTTGAGCAAGTTATTCAAAAAACGGCCGCGTAGTATACACAGATACGTAGCGCGATCCTAGCATTTTGTTTGAATTTGAAGCAGTCAGATCGTACGAAATATGCAGCGATCGCTGTAAATTAAAACAAAACACTTATTGTTCGGTTAAGCTTACGCGCTACCGAGCAGTTCGTCCAATAGCACTTGATGACGCATTTGCTGTTTTACTGTACGCAAACGCTGCGCTGTCACAATGGCTTCTAAGTCACTCAATGCAGTCGCAAAATCATCGTTAATGATCACGCTATCAAATTCACTAAAGTGAGACATCTCTGCTACTGCTTGTGCCATACGCCCTGCAATCACTTCTTCACTATCTTGGCCGCGGTTGTTTAAGCGCTGTTCTAATACATCGAGTGAGGGTGGAAGAATGAAAATACCACATGTGTCTGGCATAAGCTTTTTGACTTGGCGAGCACCCTGCCAATCAATATCTAAAAACACATCAATACCGCGATGCAGTGTTTGCTCGATAGTCACGCGGGAGGTGCCGTAATAATTGCCAAACACTTCCGCATACTCAAAGAACACGCCCTGTTCGATAAGCGCTTCAAACTGCTCTCGGCTTACAAAATGATAATGCACTCCGTCGACTTCACCCGGACGCGGTTGACGCGTGGTATGAGATACAGACACCTGCATAGGCGTGGCTGCATTGCCTTCATACTTTTCCATTAGTGCCTTGATAAGGCTTGATTTTCCTGCTCCTGAAGGAGCAGCAAGAATAAATAAATTGCCGAGTAGTGAAGCCATAGGATATTAAAATTCTATCAAAATGTGGTTATTTCAAGTGGCAATGATAGCATATGAAGCCATTGCGCCGTAACTGCGATTATCTGGTTTATCCATTGATGGTGCATACTCTTTAGTCGCAGACCGGTGTTAGCAAAATAAATAACAATAATAATTTTCTAAAGATGATGGTGGTAGAAAAAGTACTCTGACCCCACGCTTTTTTTGGAAAAGACAGAGATTGCCCGTGAGAAAGGATAACCATTGGTAATAGGGTAACAACAAAATTAGGAAACAAAGAATGACTCAGCAACTTCTGCCGTGCGTAGAGATAAACCCATCCACTACGCCTGATGCCTGCGTTATCTGGCTACACGGTCTAGGCGATTCAGGCCACGGTTTTGCGCCTATCGTGCCTGAACTAAAGCTTCCTGAATCAATGGCCGTCAAATTTCTATTCCCCCATGCACCTGAACGCCCCGTAACCATTAACGGTGGAATGCGTATGCGTGCATGGTACGACATCAAATCACTGGACTTTGAAAGCCGTGCCGATTTAGAAGGCGTAAAAGAATCAGCTGCCCAAGTAGAAGCACTTATTGAAGCGCAAATTGAAAGTGGTATTCCTAGCGAACGCATAGTACTTGCTGGGTTTTCTCAAGGCGGGGTAATTGCACTTCATCTAGCACCTCGATATGCCCGTAAGTTTGCTGGCGTTATTGCACTATCAACTTATATGAGTGAGCCATCGCTACTTGCAAGTGAGGCAACAGACACAAATCGTGAAACGCCTATTATGATGGCGCACGGCGAGCAGGACGAAGTGGTACCCGTATTCATGGGCAATGCGGCATTTAAAACGTTAAACGAAAACGGTTTTAAAGCCACATGGCAAACCTACAACATGCAGCATAATGTATGTATGGATGAGCTAAGCGATATCAGTGATTGGCTTCAGAAAGTTCTAAACTAAGTTTCACGAAGCATTATTCAGTGTGATAGTTAGCTATAAAAAAGCGAATTATCACACTTATCTAATTACCACACTATGTCGAGCACCTTTGTGGTTATTACCGTTATATTCACGCGTTGCGTCCATACTTTGCATTAAGATTCCAAACAGGACGTTTCAAACATCCCTCTATTCTGCAACGCGGTTTCTCCCCCCATTTTTAGCTTTATAGAGATTATCATCAGCGTGCTTTAAGCTAGCGTGCAGTTTGTCGTCAGTAAGCGCGGTAGCCACGCCAAAACTGGCGGTAATGTTGTGATTGATATCCCCTTCTATAAATGGATTTTCTTCAACAACCTTTCTCATTTTTTCCGCAAGTTTTACGCCTTGGCTCAAAGGCGCTAGAGGAAAGAGTACCAAGAACTCTTCTCCGCCGGTACGCGCAACAATGTCAGATGCTCTAACAGCACCTTTGATAATGCTAGTGAAGTGGATTAGCACCTCATCACCAATATCATGACCATAGGTGTCGTTAATCTTCTTGAAATGGTCTATATCGACAACCACTGTTGTAAGAGGGAAATAGGCGCCAGGGTCTTTCATGGCACGTTCAAAAAAGACGGTTTCTAAAAAACGTCTATTTGGTAATTTGGTTAGCGGGTCTGTGTTAGCTTGCTTCATGCGCTCTAAGTTTTCACGCAGCATTTCTTTTCGGCTTTTGTGCCAGAAATTTTCTCCAATAAAAGCAACGCAAATAAAACAGAATGTCGCAATTAAAAATCGTGAAACATGCTCATCAGGGTATTTTGCAACAATAGCGTCTTGGTTATACAGCATATAAATCGACAACCCTATGGTGACTGCAACATAGAGCATAGCGGGTTTAAATCGCACCACTATTATTTGAATAAAAAGTAGTGGAAATATGAAGTACAAGCCCGTGTTGTTCAGCCCGCCGGTATAAACCAAGGCATTGATGGTAAAAAGAACAATAAGCCCTGCGAAATAATAAAACACATCACTTTTGGGGAAAATATGTGAAAGCGCAACGTTGAGGTAAATAACGGTGGCAGATGTAGCTAATACACTAACCAACAATGGGTTATTGGTACCAAAATTGAGCCACGCCATAAATGCGATTATGGTGCCACCAACATAGGAAATGAAATACAACGTCAGTTTGCGTCTTTTTACTTCAGCTTCGTCTTGTTGCGCGTTTCTTAGTAATTGTCCAATTGGCGTGTTGTCCATCTAACAACTCTACTCCCCAAATTTATAAGCAGACACTTCGTCCAACTACAGCATAGACGTATATTTGCACAAAAACCAAGTAGAAAACTGCGCCTAATTTCAAACATTAACCCAGAAAATGCGTATACTACGAAGTATCTCGTATAACGTTGTGTTACAGCGTTTAAGTTTCTTTTTTTTACAGAGTTTGGAATAGCCATGAGTCACCTCAACACTACCCGCACCGTTCGAATTGCTACTAGAAAAAGCGCGCTAGCGCTTTGGCAAGCAGAGTATGTGAAGGCAAAATTAATGGAGCACTATCCATCAATGACCGTTGAGCTTGTGCCTATGAGTACGCAGGGCGATAAAATTTTAGATACGCCATTGGCGAAAATTGGCGGTAAAGGACTGTTCATTAAAGAACTTGAAATAGCCATGTTGGAAGGCCGTGCTGATATCGCGGTTCACTCAATGAAAGACGTCCCAGTAGAGTTTCCTGAAGGTTTTGGTTTACACGCTATTTGTGAACGCGAAAACCCGTTTGATGCCTTTGTTTCTAATGACCACGATAGCCTAGATGCGTTGCCACAAGGAGCAGTTGTCGGCACATCTAGCCTTCGCAGACAGTGCCAAGTTCGCAAATATCGTCCAGATCTCATCATTAAAGATTTACGCGGTAATGTGAACACGCGATTAGCAAAGCTAGATGCGGGTGAATACGACGCCATTATCCTAGCTTCCGCTGGCCTTATTCGTCTTGAAATGGAATCTCGTATTCGTATGCCGTTGCCTGCCGACATTTCGCTGCCGGCTGTAGGCCAAGGTGCAGTAGGTATTGAATGCCGTAACGACGACGAAGAGCTAATTAACTTGCTACAAGCGTTAAATCATACCGATACCAATACCCGTGTTACCGCAGAGCGCGCCATGAATGAGAGATTGGAAGGCGGCTGCCAAGTACCTATTGGTAGTTTTGCTACCCTAGACGGCGACGTACTAACCTTAACTGGTATGGTTGGAAAACCAGATGGCTCTGAGCTGCTGTTTGCGTCTGCTACTGCGTCACGCGAAAAAGCCGCAGACATAGGTGTTGAAGTAGCGGAAGCGCTATTAGAGCAAGGTGCCGGGGAAATTCTTAAAGCACTTTATAACTAAGTTATACGTAAAAGAAGCGCGCATTTCTGCGCACATAGAAATGCGCAGCAAACTTAAAAGGATGAGAGTTCGATAATATGCTTCTGTTCACGCGCCCACTGCCAAAATTAAAAGCGAGTGCTTCGGCTTTCGAGCAAGCGGGCATTAAAGCGGTAGGGGTAGCCACCTCTGACATTATTGATATCTCGTCTGAACGAAAAGCCGCAGCAGAATATTTAGCTTCAAATACAGTAAACGCAATTATTGTTACCAGCGTATACGCTGTGAATAGTGTTATTTCGGGGCTGCGTGACATAGCCTCCCCACTCCCTTTAATTATTGCTGTTGGCGATGCCACTGCGCGCAAACTGCAGGCAGGCCTTGAAACGTTTTCTTCGGCGAACGTTGTTACTCCAAAGGTCCATACATCCGAAGGTATACTGGCAATGCATCAGCTTAATGAGGCAAACTGTAAGCATGTCGTTATTATTAAAGGTGAAGGTGGACGAGAAGCCATAGCAAAAGGATTAGACGAAAAAGGTATTTTAGTAAATAGCTTTTGCGTTTATAAAAGGGAGCAACTTACACGCCCAGTTTACACAAAACGTTGGAAAATGGGCGAAGTTAGCGGCATTATCGCTACAAGCGAAGCAATGGCACTGCAACTGATAGAACAATTTGGTAACGCTTTGTTAGCCTTTAAATGGTTAACAGTGAGTGACCGAGTCGCCCAAACCCTTAACAGTAAAGGTGTTAAAGAGGTAGCGGTTTGTCAGCGAGCCACCGATCAGGCACTCATCGCCTGGGTAAAGGATAACTGGGAGTATTGAATGGCCAACAATAATGAAAATAGCCCACAAAAAGAGGAACTCGTAAAAGTGGAAGCTGAAAAAGAAGTAATTGAGTCTTCTGCCACGCAGAGTGAATCGACTGAATCTGGAGCTAAGAAAAAGAAATCATCAGGCAATGGCCTGCTATGGTTCGTTGTAATCATTTTGTTCTTAGCCGTAATAGGCATGGCTGGCGCGGGCTATTGGTATTATATGCAGCAACAGTCGGCTAGCGCAGATTCCGCCAACACACAGCAAAGCAACACGGCAAAGTTAAACAATATAGAACGAGAACGTAGCGACATCTTAGCGTCGCTAGAAGACGTGTCGCGAACGAATAAAGCCTTACAAGATACGGTCGATGAACTTAAGTCTGAGAACGAGAAACTTAGCTTACAGGCCGAGTCTACCCTTCAACAGCTTAATAATATGGAAGGTCGCCGCCCAGCCGACTGGCTAATTGCAGAAGCTGACTATTTAGTTCGTATGGCGGGTAGAAAGCTTTGGCTGGAAAACGATGTTCGCACAGCAATTTTGCTATTGGTCAATGCAGATAAGCGCTTAAAGTCTTTGGCTGACCCGTCGGTACTACCCGTTCGCGCTAACCTAGCTGAAGATATTCAAACACTACAGCAGCTAAACCCTGTGTCACAAAGCTCAGTAGCGCTTGCCCTTACTGGCATGATTGCGCAAATCGACAAGTTGCCATTGGATACCTTCGAAAAGCCTGAAGATGCTAACGCAGAAGACACCACCTTGTCAGAGTCGGCTGACGACTGGCAGGACAACCTTGCGAAGGTGTGGCGTTCGTTGGTAAATGATTTTCTTACCGTTAAAACTATTGAAGGCCCGGTTGAGCCCGTACTGTCATTAGAAGCACAGTTCTTGGCAAAAGAGCAGCTTCGTCTGCAGCTTATGCACGCTCAAACTGCCGCGCTTCAAGGCGATGCGGGGCTTTACAGTCAATCGCTTCAATATGCACAAACGCTGCTTATTGAAAAGTACGACACAGAGAAAAGTCAGGTAACCGGCTTTGTTGACGCACTACAAAACCTGATTGCCACCGATATTTCACGCCCAATTCCTACAGAGCTAGCGTCACAAAAACCGCTAGAGCGTTTACTGGATAGCCGTGTTAAGCAGGTGTTTGGACAAGGAGCAAGTGCACTATGAAATGGTTAGCTATTGCCCTTGCGGTATTAGCCGCATTCGTTGTTGCGCTTATTGTTGGTCCAATGATACTTGGCGATAAAGGTTACGTACTTATTTCTCTAGGCAGCACAGCTATTGAAATGACCGTGATCAGCTTTTGTATTTTGGTCATTGGTGCCGTTATTGCCTGGTATGTGTTATCCCGTTTTGTTTTGTGGGCGTTAAGCTTAATTACAGGCTCACATAAATGGTTCGGCACTTTAGGTGAACGCAAGCGCAAGCGCGCATTTTACGATGGCTTGCACGCCATGGCCGCAGGTGATTTTGATTCGGCACAAAAAGCATTAGGCAAAACCACCAATGGTGATTTTGAAGGAGTAAACTATTTGGCTTCAGCGCAGATTGCGTTTGCCAACGACGACCTAGCCAAAGCCCGATATTTTCTGGTTCAGGCCACTGATTTTCCGAAAGCGAAAGTAGCCGCAACGGTAATGCATGCACGCATTGATGTAGCTGAAGAAAAGTTTGAGGCGGCACTCGAAAAGCTTAACGAACTAGACGAGCAAGATCGTGACAACAAGCAGGTTGTGCAGCTAAAAGCGCAAATTCTTGCCAAGTTAGGTAAGTGGCAGGTGCTTCAAGAGAATTTATCGGGTTGGCGTAAAGCCTTGCCTAAAGCTGACTACACCACGTGGAGCCAGCGTATTGCTAAAGGTAAGTTTGCAGAAATTGCCAGTAAGCAAGGTGCCGTTGAGCTTAAATCATACTGGGACACCCTGCCTCGTAAATTACGTCACGACGACGCTTATCGCGCTGCTTACGTGCAACAGTTACTTGACCAAGGTATGCATGCCGATGCACAGAACTTGCTGGTTGAATGGCAAAAACGTGGGCCGAACAGCGCGCTATTCCCGCTGTTTACGCAGCTTAATATTCCTGATGCATCACCATCATTACGTTTACTTGAAAGCTGGATAAAGCAAGACGAAGAGAACGTTGAGCTTTATTCCACGCTAGGCCAAGTGGCGTTCAACTCGGGCGATGATGTGTTAGCTGAAAAAGCCTTGCTTAAAGCTACCAAAATGGAGTCGCGCAAAGAAGACTTATTGCTGCTATCTGCCATTAGTGAACGCAAGCAAGACACAGCCACCGCCCTTCAGCTTTACAAAGAAGGACAGCAACTAGCTAGCTAAATGAATATTCGTTTAGCTTTCTGGTAGTACTTGTAATCCAACTAAAGTTGAAGATATAGTAAAAGGGAATTCTCAATTCGGGCTACTTCAACAAAAAACAGCCCGAATTGAAACAAACAACTTGTCGGAGTGCTTCACTGGTAACCCAGTAAGCTGAGACCGCGAAAGTGGGATCCGTAGAACCTGATCAGGCTAGTACCTGCGAAGGGAACAAGAAAATACAATGTGCACGATGTTAAGCAACAGTTTGGCATTGTGAAGCAAGGTTAGATTACTTAGTGGTTTGTTTGTCACTTTCATAACGGGTACCGAGCGTTAACTTTGAGATAAAGCATCAAATTTCAATGATGTAATTTCTAACTCAAAGTAAATTGCTTAAGGCCTTAAGAGCAAACGACAGTAAACATTAACGGGCTCATTCTTAGCTCCTTTACTTTCAACCTCGCTACAGTAGAAGGTTCCGCCCTTCAAACACTTACACACTGTATTCTCCTTCACTCCTGACAAGCATTTTTAGAACCTAAATTTACAAGGTAAAATGCTATGTCGAACAGACGCGAACAACGCCAACAAGCTCAGCAATTCATTAATGAACTAGCGGGCGAAGCTTACCCCAATTCAACGCGCCACTACGAGTGTGGCAGCCGCGACGATATCCGAGTGGCCATGCGCCTTATCCACCAGCATGACAGCCTAGTCGGTGGCACCGAAGAAAACCCTATCTTAGAGCCAAACCCACCTATTCCGGTGTATGACACCTCAGGGCCCTACGGCGATCCGCTAGAAAATATTGATGTTCACAAAGGCTTAAGCCCACTTCGCCAAAAGTGGATTGAAGAGCGCAGCGATACCGTTGAGCTTGAAGGCGTTTCATCAAGCTTCGCGAAAGAGCGTGAAAACGACATCTTTACTGAAGATTTTCGCTTTATTCGCAGCCGCAAACCGTTAAAAGCGAAAGCGGGCAAGAACGTCACCCAGCTTCACTACGCAAGACAAGGCATTGTTACCCCTGAAATGGAATACATTGCCATTCGTGAAAACATGGGCCGTCAAGCCATTAAAGATGCGGAGCTAACGCAGCAGCATAAAGGAGAGCACTTTGGCGCGAATTTGCCCGATACCATCACGCCTGAATTTGTTCGCCAAGAAGTAGCCGCAGGCCGCGCCATCATTCCATGTAATATTAATCACCCCGAACTAGAGCCAATGATTATCGGCCGCAACTTCTTGGTGAAAATTAACGCGAATATTGGTAATTCGGCAGTTACCTCGTCAATCGAAGAAGAGGTAGAAAAGCTGGTGTGGTCAACGCGCTGGGGCGCCGATACCATCATGGACTTATCTACCGGTAGAAATATTCACGAAACCCGCGAGTGGCTGCTGCGAAATAGCCCGGTACCTCTTGGCACCGTACCTATTTACCAAGCGCTAGAAAAAGTGAATGGCGTAGCCGAAGATTTAACCTGGGAGATGTTTAAAGACACGCTTATCGAACAAGCTGAGCAAGGTGTGGATTACTTCACCATTCACGCAGGCGTGTTGCTTGAATACGTTCACCTTACCGCAAAGCGAGTTACTGGCATTGTATCGCGCGGTGGTTCAATCATGGCGAAGTGGTGTTTGAGTCACCACCAGCAAAGCTTTTTGTATGAACACTTCCATGATATCTGCGAAATTTGCGCGAAATACGATGTAGCATTGTCGCTAGGTGATGGCTTGCGCCCTGGTAGCGTGGCCGATGCCAACGACGATGCGCAATTCTCTGAGTTACGTACCCTTGGTGAGCTGACCAAAATAGCCTGGGAATACGATGTTCAGGTAATGATTGAAGGCCCAGGGCATGTGCCAATGCACATGATTAAAGTGAACATGGAAGAGCAGCTTAAGCACTGTCACGAAGCGCCGTTTTATACCCTTGGCCCACTTACCACAGACATTGCACCTGGCTACGATCACTTTACCTCAGGTATTGGCGCCGCCATGATTGGTTGGTACGGATGCGCAATGCTGTGCTACGTAACGCCTAAAGAGCATTTGGGTTTACCTAACAAAGAAGACGTTAAACAGGGGCTTATCACCTACAAAATAGCGGCGCACGCTGCCGACCTGGCGAAGGGCCACCCCGGCGCGCAAATACGCGACAATGCTATGTCGAAAGCGCGCTTCGAGTTTAGATGGGAAGATCAGTTTAACCTAGCATTAGACCCTCATACTGCTCGCGCTTATCACGATGAAACCTTGCCGCAGGCCTCTGGCAAAGTTGCGCACTTTTGCTCTATGTGCGGCCCAAAATTCTGCAGCATGAAAATTTCTCAAGAAGTACGTGATGTCGCTAAACAAGCTGAAACCCAAGAGCTCGAGAAAGAGAAAGGCATGAAAGACATGGCTGATGCGTTTAATCAGTCGGGTGCTCAGCTTTATCACACTGCCGATAGCAAGGTAGAGTTGCCATGACAAACAGCCACCTAACCAAACCCGTACTAGAGCCGCCTAGCGTTAGGTTGCCGGTGGTATGGTGCATAGGCGGCGTTGACTCAAGTGGTGGCGCGGGTATAACCCGCGACGCCATCACGCTTGCCGATTTAAGCGCTCATGCCTGTGTGCTCACCACACAAATTACTGTGCAATCAAACCAGCAACTGCTTAGTAAAGACAGTGTGAGTGCATCTGCGTTAAACCAGCAGTGGCAAGTACTATACGAAGATACGCCGCCACGCGCTATTAAAATTGGCGCTATCGCAAGCGATGAGCAAGCGCTTTTACTTTGCGCACGTATTCAGTCGTTAATAAAGCCTCGCCCGTTTGTGATATGGGACCCTGTGCAGGCTTCTTCATCTGGCGGTATGTTAAGCGACTTAACTGAAAGCGTTGTTGATGAGTTGTTGAACACGGTTGATTTGGTTACCCCAAATATCGACGAGCTCGCTTGGCTGTCTAATTTGCCGGTAAACGACGATACCAGCTTAGCGTCAGCAATAAACCGGCTTATTGGAAAAGGGGCAAAGAGTGTTTACGTTAAAGGCGGCCACGCCGAGTGGCAAACAAAGGTATATGATACCTTTGTTTGCGCCTCGCACACCCTTCACTTTAGTCAGCCGATAATCAATAACGGTAAACTTCGGGGCACTGGCTGCATGTTAGCTAGTGCGATTGCGGCTTTTTTTGTTAACGACTATTGCATTGAAGATGCGCTCACCCTAGCTAATGCCTATGTGTGTGAAGTAAGGCGAAAGACCCTTTGCGAGCCTGATACGGACGGCGCTAAGGCGCATAATAATGGGGCTGATTTGCCCACGTACTTCCCACGAACTAACGGTTTCCCCACACACGCCGCAAGTTTTCCAAAGGTAAATTTTCACCAAGGTAGCGCTGTTTTTTACAATAAAGATTTGTGCCTAGAGACTTTGTCGAAGAGCGACCTCCCCTCAGAAAGTGTGCAAGGTAATATAGCTCACTTCCCTACACTCACTCATACGAACCTAGGCATATACCCCGTAGTAGATAGCGTTCAGTGGATAGCGAGGCTTTGGCCAACGGGTGTAAAAATCATTCAGCTAAGGGTGAAGGAAGGGTCACCACAAGACATTCGCCAACAGATAAAAGAGGCCATTGAGTTAGTGGAACACACCAACTGTCAGTTATTTATTAACGACTATTGGGAGTTAGCCATAGAGCTTGGGGCTTATGGCGTACATCTAGGTCAAGAAGATCTCGACACTGCAGATTTAAACGCTATTCGCAGTGCCGGACTAAGACTGGGCATTTCAACTCATGGATTCGCTGAGATTCAGCGGGTTCGCGCACTAAACCCTTCTTACATTGCCCTTGGCCATATCTTTCCAACCAATACTAAAGACATGCCGTCTAAACCCCAGGGTGTAGAGCGCTTGGCAAAATATGTGAAGCTGTGCGAAGGCATACCCACCGTTGCCATTGGCGGTATTAACTTATCGCGTATAAGTGACGTGGCTAAAACCAAGGTTGACGGTATTGCCGTGGTTAGTGCCATTACTCATGCGAAGCATCCGCTGCAAGCATACCAAGCGCTGGCACAGGAGGCGGGTTTTGCTTAGTCAATCACCACCTCATGCCGCTAATGGCTCAATCAATAAGGCTAATGGCTTTAGCCCCCAACTTGCGCAACAAGATATACAGCGTTACAGCAGGCAGCTCTTGCTCGACTGTATCGACCAAGACGGCCAGCTTAATTTAGCAAACGCACACACTGTGGTTGTTGGGTTAGGCGGCCTAGGAAGCTTAACAGCCCGCTATTTAGCTGGCGCAGGTGTTGGCAATATTACCTTGATAGACGGTGACACTGTCGATATCAGTAACTTACAGCGCCAGGTTAGCTACAACGAAATGCACTTAGGTGAACTTAAAGCTAAGTCGCTGTATAACGAACTTCGCAAAGTTGACTCTAACTTAAACATTCAGTTTAAAAGTAAGTTTGCTGATAGTAATAACTTACCAACCTTAATTTCATCTGCCACCTGTGTACTGGATTGCACCGACAACATTGCGGTAAGACGGCAGATCAATGCGGCCACCTATCGCGCCTCTATTCCGCTTTTTATTGCGGCCGCTAGCGGCCTTACATGGCAAGCACTTAATTTGCCGCAAAATTCGAACTCCTGCGGTTGTTACGAGTGCCTAGTAAATAAGGTGTCCGTGCGTGAAGACTGTTTGAGCAAAGGCGTACTTGGCCCTGTTGTTGGTATGGCCGCTTGCCATCAGGCAACACAAGCTTTGTTGTTTTTAGCAAAAGGATTCCAAGCCGACATTAAGTGGGGGCACTACCTAACTGGGAATGCAGGCCTAGGTTCGCTACAAAGCTTTGCATTACCCCCCTCTTCTACTTGCGAGGTTTGCAATGACGCAAATTAAAGTAAACGTAAACAATCAACCTATGAACGTGATCTCGCCCATCTCACTTAGCGAGTTAATTGCCCTTAAACAACTGAATGACGACGGTACCGCCATTGCTAGAAATGCGGCCATAGTGAGTAAAAAAGAATGGTCGACCACTTATCTTAAAGACAACGACACCGTTGATATCTTCACCCTAGTTGCAGGAGGCTAATATGCTAACGCTTGCAAACCACACTTTTTCATCACGTCTTTTAACCGGTACAGGAAAGTTCAGCAACGCCACCACTATGAAAGACGCAGTGGCCGCTGCACAAAGTAACATTGTAACCCTAGCAATGAAGCGCGTGGCGAGTAATAGCGGGCAAGACGAAACGCTAAAGGCGCTTCGAGAGTTAGGAGTTACCCTGCTGCCTAACACATCGGGGGCTAAAAATGCCCAAGAAGCGATATTTGCCGCAGAACTTTCTTATGAAGCGCTAGGTAGCCCATGGATAAAGTTGGAAATTCATCCCGACCAGCGCTACCTGCTGCCCGACCCAATCGAAACTCTTCAGGCCGCCGAAGCTTTGGTAAAAAAAGGGTTTAACGTACTGCCTTACTGTGGCGCAGACCCCGTTTTGTGTAAACGCCTAGAAGAAGTGGGCTGCGCCGCTGTTATGCCGTTAGGTGCACCCATTGGTAGCAATCAGGGCTTACAAACTAAGCCTTTCTTGCAAATTATTGTTGAACAAGCGTCTATTCCGGTCATTGTAGATGCAGGTATTGGCAAGCCTAGTGAAGCCATGGCGGCAATGGAACTGGGCGTAGATGCGGTGTTGGTGAATACGGCTATTGCCACTGCCCAAAACCCTGTAGCCATGGCAGAGGCCTTTGCAAACGCTGTAGAAACAGGCCGAAAAGCATTTGAAGCAGGGCTTGGTGCAACATCTGTTTTGGCGCAGGCCTCTAGCCCGCTTACCGCCTTTTTGGAGCCAGCGGTATGAAGGTAGCACAAGCGCTAATACAGCAAGACTTAGCTCATCTAGCTATGTCAATTAACAGTAAAACCGCGAGCGATGTAGAGCGAGCGTTAAATGCAAATACACTTTCGTTAGACGATTTTATGGCGCTTATCTCGCCTGCCGGCTCACATTACTTGGAAGCAATGGCAAGTCGCGCGCAGGCACTCACCCGTCACCGGTTTGGCAATACCATGCAACTATTTGTGCCTTTGTACCTGTCGAACCTGTGTGCCAACGAATGTACCTATTGCGGCTTTACCATGAGTAACAAAATAAAGCGCAAGACCCTATCTATAAGTGAAGTGCTTACCGAAATCGAAGCTATTAAGGATATGGGCTTTTCTCAGGTGTTGCTGGTTACTGGCGAACACGAAACCAAAGTGGGCATGGACTATTTCGAGCAAACCCTCAGCGCCATTCGCGACAAGGTAAGCTACCTTATGATGGAGGTACAGCCATTAAAGAAAGAGCAATACGAAACCCTAAAACACCAAGGTTTAGATGCTGTTTTAGTGTATCAAGAAACTTATTCGCCGCAGCAATACGCCAACTACCATACCCGAGGTAAGAAACAGGATTTTTTATGGCGACTGGAAGCCAGCGACCGTATTGGGAAAGCAGGTATAGATAAAATAGGCATAGGTGCGCTACTTGGTTTAGGTGATTGGCGGGTTGATAGCGCTATGACCGCCCTTCACGGCAAATTAATCCAGCAGCATTATTGGCAAAGCCGTGTATCTATTGCCTTTCCGCGCCTTCGAAGCTGTGAAGGCAACAACACTGGCGGTAATGCGCTCACCAACAGTAAGCTGCCAAATGAGCGAGACTTGCTGCAGCTAATTTGCGCCCACCGCTTGTTCAACCCGCAAGCGGAATTATCCCTATCAACCCGCGAGTCGGCTGCGTTTAGAGACGGCGTAATGCCGCTTGGGATAACATCAATGAGTGCTGCATCTCAAACTCAACCGGGTGGCTATAGCGAGCCCTCGCAGGCATTAAATCAGTTTGATATTGATGATAGTCGCTCGGTGCCAGAAGTGGTAAACGCGATTGCAAGTAAAGGACTAGAGCCTGTTTGGAAGGATTGGATGCAATTTAGGCTCTAGCCGACAAAGCTTCCGTAAAAATTTTTTCTAAAGGCGACAAGTCAAGGTGGACACCAGCAATGTTAGCTTCTATCCAAGCATTCTGAGAAATCTTAGGCCAGTTGATGTCATACCCCAGAACAAATAGTAATTCTTCAAAAAAGAATCGCTGTACTCTACCATTTCCCTCTCTAAAAGGATGAATAATATTTAACTCGCAAAACAAGTTAGCTATTTCTTTAACTAGTTCTTGTTTGGTTGCTAAACCTTCTAATTGAGATACGCCTTTGAGGAGCTTATTTGCCTCTGGTTTTATACGCGTCCATGTGCAAAAGCGCGTATTTCCTTTGGAAATATCTACATCTCTAAGGTTTCCAGCCCAATCATAGATATCTTGAAACAGATATCTATGTAAGTACGAAAGATGATTTAGGCTGAAGTCCGTAAGACTCTCTACTGGTGAATGATAAGTTCTATAACGTTCAGCTGTAAGCTCTGTTTCTGCTTCAGATAAAAGTTCGGCGTTACGAATATTCAATAAATTCTTCAGAACATCCGAACCAGGATAGCAATATTTATCCTGTTCTACGCCATATTTATCTCGCATATTTTCGCTTTAAATCGACAATAGTCTTGCGCTCATTGGTTTTCTTTAACTCCAAACCTTCATAACTAAGACTTACCTCGTAGTTTTGAATATTAGGAGAAAACCTCTCTTTCCGGTGGTTACTATTTTTTGAAACAGTATGTGCCATATACACCTCCTATAACTAACAATCCTACCTCGTTCCAGTATAAATAGCTATTTTTGATGTTGATTCCAAGCTTTTAGTTTGTGAAAGAACATTAGTTTTTTTAGGGCAAAACAAATAAAAAATTTGTTTTGCTTTCGTGTAAAACCCTCCGTAGAATCCGCCCAAATTTTAGCCAGACGCTATTTTTAAACGTCTGGCTTTTTCGTCTTATTTATCCCATATTACATTTATCAGAAGTTAAGGAATTGGCGTTGGATACTTTTGAATTTATTCAAATTCGAAAATTTATTGTGAAGCTTGGAAAAATGCTTCACAAATACGGTACGCCTGCATTTCGGCTAGAGGCCTACTTAGGCGACGTGGCAGAGTATTTAGGCGTACATGCCTCTTTTATCTCTACTCCAACCTCGCTTACTTTTGTTATCTGGAGCGACCGTCACGAAGACGAATACAACCACTCGGCGCGATTACAGCCAGGCGATTTAGATATGAATGCGCTGTCGCTAACCGATGAATTAGCCAGCGAGCTACTATCGGGAAACCTTTCGCTAGCTGAAGCCGATAAGCGCCTAAATGAAATAGATGCGATGGGCAGCCCCTACGGTAAATTATCTACCGGTACGGCATTTGCCATGGCCACCGGCGCATTCGCTATGCTAATGGGTGCAAGCTGGAGCGAAATAGGTTGGTCTGCTGCGCTGGGAATTGTGGCCTACCTGTGGACGTTATGGGCAGAACGTTCGAAGCGCGTAAACCTAATGCTAGAGCCTGTTACCGCATTTGTAGGCGGCATTCTTGCCTGCGCCATTGGTCAGTACGTTGACCCAGGTATCAATATTCCGCTAGTTGTACTTTCGTCGGTCATTGTATTTGTGCCGGGGCTTGCGCTGACTATGGGCCTTGCAGAGCTTTCATCTCGCAATATGGTGTCGGGTACGGCCCGTACAATGGACGCCATTATGCAGTTATTTAAACTGTATTTCGGTGCATTCTTAGGTGTTTCGGTAGGTTTTAGTGTGTTTGGTGAAAACGTGTATACCCCTGCTGAATCCCTGCCTTATTGGGCTACCTGGCTGGCGGTATTTTTACTATGTATTGCACTAGTTGCCATTTTCAGAACCCGAGTTAAACACATTCCGTGGGCACTGGCAGCTGCGTTTATTGCTTATAGCGCTACCGCATGGAGCTCTGATTACATGAGCCCTGGTCTTGGTGCGTTTGTAGGTGCATTTGCCTTAGGCATTTTTGCTAATGCATTCACCCGCATTGCCGATCAGCCCGCCACCATTGTTGCAATGCACGGGCTTATTGTGCTGGTGCCGGGGTCTAAAACCTATATTGGCTTGAACTCGTTTATGACCGGCCAAGACTTTGTAAAAGCCGATCATTTAGGTCAAGAAGTGTTTCTCATCTTTATGTCGCTAGTGGCGGGGTTAATCTTTGCTAACGTAGTGGTGCCTACCAAAAAAGCACTGTAACAACACGTTTTGGGCAGCCAGAAAGAACTAAGCTTATGTTGCGCTATAACGCTGCCTTTTGAATGCAAGATTCCTTCAAGCCAGGGTAGACAAAAACAGCGCAATCAAAGACAGCCTAAACAAAGTCAGTGTAATGAGGCAGCGTGGCTATAACCGCTATTTAAGTAGCTTGATTAACGCTCGTCCTAAACGGGCGTTAAGCGCCCCTGCCGCAATGGCTTCAGCCGAGTTTTCCATAAACTTGGCCGACAAACTGCCGCCAATCTGGTTGGCTACTTCGTCGGTGGCTAGGTCGAATACGCCCTGCGCAGCAATATTTTGTGCCAGCACTTTTAGCAGCTTCCAATTCCCCACTGTGCTTGGCCTTAGCCCATATACACGGGCCATACGGCGAATGGTACGAAAGCTAATCCACACGACTGCAAAAGTTTGAATTAGGTTGTTTGGGCTTATAAATGCCAAGCTTCCTGCCGTTACCGACTCTTTATTTAGCACCTTATGCGCTTTTTCCTGCACCGGTTTCAAAACCGTATCTTCGTACAGCCCAAGGCGTTCTGGCCCCGTCATGTCTTCTTGAAGCTGCTGCTGATAGCGTTCGAAACAATGGGCTGCGTAAGAACCGCGGGAAAAGCGTTTGCCGTGCTGGGTCAATACACGGTCTATTTCTTGTGGCGAGGATGGTGTATCCACTGAAGACTGTTGGCCCGCTGAGGGCTGTTGATCCGCTAAAGGCTTTTTACCCGCTGAAGGTTTTTTTCCCGCTGAAGGCTCACCTTTATAAGCCAGTAAATCACGGATAACACTGGCGTCTTCCATCGCTGTGTTTACTTGCTTGTAGCCTCGCCACTCTTTAAAGCTTAAAAAGCTAAAGCAGCTAACAAAGCCCACCAGCAGCGCACCCACAACGCCTGTTCCAATGGGATGCTCAGACATGTTCGCGGCAAGAGTTGTATAGGCTTCAAAAACAAAAAAGCCAATTAACGACACTACACCAAACCCTAGAGTTGCAGCACCTAACGAAAAACCGTCTTTCTTAGCTTCAACTTCCCATACATCTTCACCAACTTGCTGCGGAAGCTTGGTTTCAGGCTGCGCGATATCTAACGTTTGTGTTTTAACTTTAGTTTTGTACTGAGGCTTGTTCACTTCACTACTATTTTGCTCGCCCTGAGACGCGGTTTGAAATTGAGTGTTTGCTTCATCTTGCTGATCGCTGTTCGCGCCATAAAGCGCTTCGCTTCTTTCGCTTCTAGAAATGGACGAACTGGGCGAATTGCTAAGATCGGACGAGCTAGGCGGCTCAGGGGTTTCGTCAAATTTATAAGGTCTATCACTCATTGTTTCTCTCCTTTGCCCAGTAAAAACTGAAGCAATCTGTCTACACCCTTACCCGCTAAAATACGTGCTTTAAAATCGCTGGGCACACTTACATTAGGTACTGGGAAGTGGCTCCCCTCTTCCATATCTTTTAGTGTGCTGGGTATGGCTTCAAACGTAGATTCTACATAGTGACCATCAGTGTCTTTATAGCGAATAGCGTCTTCATTGCTGCCGTCGTCAGTGACTTGCATGCTAGACACTAAAAAGTGCTCGAACTGGATAGGTTTTCCATCGAACCGGGCTCTGGCCCCTTCGGTAATTTGGGTAAGCAAATTAAGTAAATTACCGCGCTGACTTACCGGTACTAAGTCAGACTTCGTGGCCACAAATGCCACTTTACCTATTTGCTCTTTTTTCAAAATATTACGTGAAAACCACGTACTTTGCCCGTACACAAAGGTATCGGCTAAATGGCTTAAGGTTTCCTTTAACTGATACAAATGCTGCCTGCTATGGTTTAGCCCTTCAAACAAGTCCACCAGAATTATTTGTTTATCGGTTTCTTTAAAAATGGACTGTTTTAACGGCGTTAGCCAAGCACTTTGAAACTTCGAAAAATGCTTATCAAATGTTTTAAACCACGGGTGCGACACATCGCTGGTAATACTAGAGGGCAGCGGCGTAAAGCCAAAAGCCTGCCAATCAAAGTCGCTCGATTCCAATAAAAAGCTGCCCGGCTGTAGCAAAGATATACCGTTAGCTTTAGCTTCAACCAAATAATCACGGTAGGCGTTAACAAGCAGTTGAATGCGCTGTTCTGTGGGCTCTTGTTCAAAGTCGAACTGATTAACAAAGGCTTTCCACTGGCTTGCAAAGTACTGTTGCGGCCCGCTGCTAAGCTGCGCCCACGCAGAGTCTGACCAATGGGCATAGGTTTTACTTAACATGGGAATGTCAGTAACCCACTCGCCAGGGTAGTCAATGAATTCAAACACCACTTCGGTATGGGGCAAAACATGACGCTTAAGTGAAGCGGTTTCTTTTAAACGAACCACTAACTTAAAGCCAAATGCTTCTTCAGTAGCTTTAGGCCACTGGCCGTTTTCCAGATCAGCAATATTCTCTAGATGCGGGAAGGGTTTATAGCCTTCAATGGGATCAATGCGCATATCAAGCACGTGAGAAGGCGGCAAATATCGCAGCAAAGGTAAGCAAGCATAACCCTCTTCACTACGGCTTTTCAGCATAGTGATAAGGCTGGTAAATAGCATGGACTTACCGCTTCGACTAAGCCCAGTAATAGTAAATCGGTGCGTTTCTTTGTTAAACGCACTACTTAGTTTGTCGCCGGTTAGCGACGCTATTTCCCGAGTTTTGTCAAAAAGCGTAGCGATATTTTTCTGCATTATTGTTTTATATTCTGCCTTTGCAGCTCCTATACCTTTGAGCCTATCTCAACAAACATAACGTGCCGAGAGGGGCTGCACTTACCTTGCTATAAAGTTCGCGATATAAGAGTAATGAGGTTTTGTACCTGTAAAAGCAAGGGCAGTGCCATTTAAACACGCCGCTTAGCAGGAAAAGCCAGGTTACCCTTAGCCTGCAAGTTAATGCTCGCGCGTTTGATTGAAGAGCTTTTTCTTTATACGGTTTTTGCTGGAGTGCCAGTGATTCTTAGGTTTGCGAGGTGCATTCTCGATAACATGCTCAAAATCAATATCTGACTTTTTAGTTGGCGGTACATGTGCACAAAAGAATGTATCAATTTGTGACTGCGCCAGCTTTTTTAAGCTTTCACGATATTGATTAGGATGGCATAGCGGATACGGTGGTACTAGTTCGCCTTTAACTTGTACTAACACATCGGCAATATAAGCCTGCTGAGTAGGAATGTGCTGAAGTGTTAAGTCGTGATCGGTATGACCCGGCGTGTACATTACCTGCCAATCGGGAAAACCCGGCAACCGCTGATTGTCGGTAAGTGTGATATCTGGCGCTAATATTGGGTTATACCAAATAGGCATCCTAGGCTTGCCAATACGGTTTGCCACCCACCAGGTTAGCAGCAAATCAATAGCGTGAGCGGTACGTCCGGCGAAGCCCGCATACCACTTAATAGCTTTGGGGTGTGATGCTACCTGCGCGCCTGTGCGCTTTCGCAATTTAATGGCGCCACCGGCGTGATCGGGGTGCATGTGAGTAACAACAATAAGCTTTAGGTCTGCTAAGGGGCGACCTAACGTTTGCGTGATGTACTGACACACCTTGTCTACATCGGCTCGGCTACAGCCATCTAGCAATAGTATACCCTTGCTGTCTTCAACCAGATAAATATGCTGAATATAGCCTGCTAATGTGTGAATTTTCATTACCGCTTCCTTTTCACCCGAACCTGCAACGCTTGCTAAAAGTACTTCCCAATAAGCCTAAGCACTTATCTCTACTTACCCATGTATTACCCATATATCGGGGCGCTTTTTACTGTGAAAGTTGCCAGCCATTGCTACGCAAAACCTTATGTTAATACACGCATTTCATTAGTGTTGCTTGGAACGAATCCTACCAAAACCTATCTGGTATGACCAGATTCAGCAAACAAGTGTAGCATCAAATCCCGCAGCCACATCAACCCTGGCTCGCCTTCTTGTTGGCTATGCCAGTAAAGGTGTGTTTCCAATGCGGGTATTTGATAAGGGAGTTTGGTGCTAATAAGGTTATCGTCGCTCACCGCATCGGCCACCGAACCAGGCAAGGTTAACAGGGCATTGGTGTTAGCCACTACATCGGCAGCCGCACGATAGTTTTGGCAGCGCCACAGCGAGGGCCGACTTACGCCCAATTGTTGCAGGGCAATCTCTTCCACTGACGCCCCTTTAGCACGATTAGATACGGTAATGTGGCGGGCCGCCACATACTTTTTCTTATCTAAACTTTGTGCCAATGGGTTTTGCTTATTCATCAGCACTTTGTAGGTATCGCGACGCAATAACGAGTGTGAAATAGGCGCGGCAACCGCACGACCAATATCAATAACTAAATGGAGGTTTCGATTTGAGAGGTCTGCCAACATGGTATCGCGATGTAAGCGAGTGCTTACTATTTCGATATTAGGCGCTTGTTTTTCTAAGGTTGAAAGCAGTATAGGCAACACACCTAACTCTAACGACTCCTGCATGGCAACAACAAAACGTTGATGGCTGTGTAGCGGGTCGAAATCGGCAAACTCCCCTAACGCCTTTCGAATATCGCCCAAGGCTTTTAGAATAGCGGGCGCTAGTCTTTCACAGGCAGCGGTAGGCAACATGCTTTGCTTTTCTTTTACAAAAAGCGGGTCGCCTAAAATATCTCGAAACCGGCGCATGGCATGACTGACTGCCGACGGCGTAATGTGCAGCGTTTCAGCGACGCGGGTCATATTTCTATGCTGCCAGAGTGCTTCGAAAACCTTTAGTAAGTTCAAATCTAGCTTTTCAAATTGCCTATTTTCTACCACCTACGCCACCATGAATAAAATTCACACCATTTAAGGATTATATTTCATTTCATTCACCTAGCAAGTTTAACTACTATGGACGCATCGAATAGTTTTTGCACGACGGCAATCCAAGCCTAAGCATTTAGGCTTGCTGTTTTTAAGCGACGTTAAATGCGCGGTGCAAATCACAATACGCAATACTCAATGCGCAAATAGTAAGTGCATAAAAATATAAAGAGGTGCCCTATGGATTTTTCACATAACGATAAAACAAAAGCCTTGTTAGAAAAGCTGGATAACTTTATTGCTGAGCACATAGCGCCAATCGAGAATGAAGTTTACGACTTTCACCATAAAGAGAATAACCATGGCGACTGGAAAAGCTGGAAGCTGCACCCTGGCACTGAAGCACTTAAAGCTAAAGCACGCGAAGCGGGCTTAGCGAATTTGTTTCTGCCCGATGCAGAGCTAGGCCAAGGCCTTACCACGCTAGAATATGCGCCAATGGCTGAGCGCATGGGTAAATACTTGTTTGCCCCTGAAATATTCAACTGTAATGCGCCAGACACCGGTAACATGGAAGTGCTTTATCACTTCGGCAACGATGCACAAAAAGAACAGTGGCTAAAACCCTTACTGGCTGGCGAGATTCGTTCAGTGTTTGGCATGACTGAACCTGACGTTGCATCGTCTGATGCCACCAATATGGCGGCAACCATCATTGAAGATGGTGACGACGTAGTTATTAACGGCAAGAAGTGGTGGTCGACAGGCTTAGGGCATCCTAACGCAGCTTTCACAATATTCATGGGTTTATCGAACCCCGACAACGGCAAGCACAGCCGCCACAGTATGGTAATAGTGCCGCTAGACACGCCCGGAATTACCATAAAGCGCATGCTAGATGCTTACGGCGATTACGATGCGCCATACGGCCACGGCGAAATGCACTTTGATAATGTGCGCGTAAGTAAAAACAACATTGTAATGGGTTTAGGCAAAGGGTTTGCAATAGCACAAGGTCGCTTAGGCCCTGGCCGTATTCACCACTGCATGCGCGCTATCGGCATGGCGGAAAAAGCACTAGAGCTTGCGCTTAAACGCGGCCACGAGCGCGTAGCTTTTGGTAAGCCTATCATTCGTTTAGGAGGTAACCTAGAGCGTGTTGCTGATGCTCGCATGACAATAGAGCAAGCGCGTTTGCTTACCCTTCACGCGGCGTGGAAGATAGATAACCTTGGCGTTAAGCACGCTATGACAGAGATCTCAGCCATCAAAGTAGTAGTGCCAAACATGCTACAAAGCGTGGTGGATATGGCATTACAAATTCACGGTGGCGCAGGTATGTGTAGCGACTTCCCATTAGCCCGTTTTGCAGCTGGCGCAAGAGCCCTTCGCCTAGCTGACGGCCCTGACGAAGTGCATAAAGGCATGGTGTCTCGCTTAGAGCTTAAAAAGTACCAGTAATAGAAAGCCATAAAAAAATGCCGCTTCTTGTTATAAGAAGCGGCATTTTGTTTTGTTTAGCTTACTAGTAGTTTGCTATCGGCTTAGTAAGTATAACGTGCCTGCACGTACCACATACCACCGTTGAATCCAAACGGGCTAGACTCAGAGTAAAGCTGACCTAGGCTTCCTGCACTTGGATTTTCTTCTGGGTATTCGTCGAATAGGTTGTTCACACCAATAACAAGATCAAGGTTTTCGCTATAAGAGTACTTGGCTTCTACGTCTATCAAGATAGCTGCATCAATACCATCTACACCATTACCTGTATCGTCCCAACCACCGTAGTAGTTAGCGCGTACTAGAGTGCGAAGTGCGCCTTGCGTGTGTGTCCATGAAATATTACCGCGAAGGTTTGGCAGTAAGTCTTCAATTGCAGCAACACGGCCTTCGCCAATTGGGTTAAGCGTACCTACATCGTCCACTTCAGTTTCGTTGTAGTTCGCCGCTAGCGTAATACGTGAATTACCTTCCCATAAATCGAAGCTGTAGTTACCTACAATGTCGATACCGCGTGTAGTGGTGTCGAAGCTGTTCGAGAAGAAGCGGAACTGTGATAGGTCGTCTAGACCGATAAAGTCTGAACGGTCGATAATGCCCGACGCATCAAGCTCGGTAAGCGCTTCAGATACGGTTGCGTAGTCTGTACCGCCACCAGCAAAGTTAAGCGCATCTAGGAAGTTAACGTTGGCACCTAGTGCAACACGGTTTTCCATTTCGATGTTGTAGAAATCGATGGTCCAGCTCATGTCTGCCACATCAATTGATGCACCAAACGAGAAGTTAACCGCTTCTTCTGGCCCTAAGTCTGGGCGACCATTACCTTGGCTTTCAATAAAGTCAGCTGCTAGCTGACCTGCCGCCGATGACAATGGCAATGTACCTTGGTCAATTAGCACGCCGTTTACGTTTTGCGTGGTAACGTTAGTAATGCTTGCCTGCCCCGCTGTTGGCGCGTGGAAACCAGTTGAGTACGCACCGCGTAAACGGAAGTCGTCAGTTACGTGGAAAATACCCGCTAGTTTAAAGTCGGTAGTATCGCCAAACTCACTGAAGTCTTCGCGGCGTACCGCTGCTTGCAAGGTTAGTTGCTCGGTTACGTCAGCTTCTAGGTCAATATAAACCGCAGTACTGTCTTGCGACGCGCTAGTATCACGAGGGAAGCCACCAAAACCGTTAGAGCTAGACGAGAACCCTTGGCTAGCTAGTGGGCCTAGGGCGTAAGACGCTTCATCACCGGCAAATAAGTCAAACTCTTCTTTACGGTATTCTGCACCAAACGCAACGTTTAAGTCAGACGCTAAGCCAACATCTACACCGTACACAAAGTTAAGGTTAACTAGGGTTTCGGTTTGCTCTTGGCCACCAGGCGTAAAGTCACGTGGTGTATCAGGCCCTAATGAAGCGTTGATGGTGTTTTTAATGAAGAAGTCAGTACGGTTAGATCCGCGCTGGGCACTGAAGTCATAGCCTAAACCGTTACCAATTTCTAAGTCACCACGCACACCTACAGTAAACGCCATGTCTTCGTTGTCGCCACCAAAGCGAGGTACAAAACCTGTTGGGATGGTTTCAATGAACGAGAAACAGTTATCGTCAGCCTGTACTTGCGCTAGGAAAGTTGGATCTGGGAATACATTGCCTTCACCGCCAATTGGAATACCGTCAATACAGCTTCCACCTACGCCAACACCATCAAGGTCGCCTACAAGCACAGAGTGTACGCCGTCTGGGTCGGCTAAACCTGTTAGTGGGTCAACCAATGGACCTGCGTATACACCGCCGCGCTGGCTACCTTCCGTTACCGGGTTACGGTAGAAGAAGCCACCGGTAACTGTACGTTTACCGTAGTTACCAAATAGGTAAAGCTCAGCTTTGTCGTTTAGCTCGTACGCTGAGTTAATAAAAACTTTATAGTCGTCTTCTACGTCTGGCTGGCCCCAATACTGTGGCACTTCATTGGTATAGGTATTGATAGTAGAAAAGTCTGACTGGCTTAAGTAACCCGCATCAACCATACCTTGAACGTCGTCGCGCACAACTGAGCGTACGGTACCTTCAACGTCTCGAATTTCACCTGTGATGTTCACAAAGCCGTCTGCACCTAACGAGAAACCAGCGTTAGCTGAAATAGTGTAGTTGTCGCCATCGCCTTCATAGGTAGAGCCATAGTTAGCGCGGAACTCAAAACCTTCATCATCATCGCGAAGTAAGAAGTTAAGTACCCCTGCGATAGCGTCTGAACCATACTGCGACGATGCACCGTCACGAAGTACTTCTACTTGTTTTAGCGCTAGCGAAGGAATGGCTGAAATATCAACACCCTGTGCGCCGTCAGAAATACCACCACCTAAGAAAGAAATGATAGAGCCGCGGTGACGACGCTTACCGTTTACCAACACCAACACGTTATCAGGTGATAGACCGCGCATGTTAGCCGGGCGCACAATGGTAGCCGCATCACTAATTGGCTGGGTGTTTACATCGAACGACGGTACGTTAGTACGCAGCATGTCTTGCACGTCGCTTGAAGAGTTTTGACGGAATTCATCACCAGTAATTACGTCTACAGGTACCGGAGAGTCAGCCGCAGAGCGATTGCTCATACGCGTACCGGTTACAATGATATTTTCAAAGTCTTCTGCTTTTTCTTCTGCATCTTGCGCAAACGTAGGCGCTGACATCGCCGCAAAAAACGGTAATGAACTAGCAATAATGGCTGAGGTTATTCGATTAAGTTTTTTCCCCTTAGGGAAGTTACCTTGATCCACTGTGTATCTCCTTCAAGACTTGTTGTTTTTTATATGGTTTTAATATTTTTATTATTGGCGTGAGCAATACTTATAAGTGGCTGCAGTAAAAATGTGTGACAGCCAATCTAATAAACATCGTATAATTAGAACAGAACAACTAAAAAAGCTTATTGAAAGAGATAATTATCACTCATAAGGCGTGATTTATATTAGCCTTTAGGATAATGCTGCTATTGAATATTTTAGAAGAATGGGGTTAACACCGTATTTAACGGTAGAACTCGCTGAACGTAGAAGGATTAATGATTCTTAAGGTTTTGTAATTAGGGGAGTTATTAGACAAGCGGTAGCTAACCGTAAACGATTAGCTACCTTTGCCAATTAATAGCGCTTTAATTAAAAGCTATACGAAGCACTTAGCTGCGCGTTAATGCCTGCGCCGTAGTAACCCACGGTATGAAGGCTGTTAATGTATTTCTTATCAAAGATATTGTTGATGTTCATGCGAACGGTTAGGTTTTCAGTAAACGCTTGTGATGCATACACATTACCCAAGAAGTACGCACCTTGTTCAACGTTATAATCAACATTGCTTATTTCAGACTGCCAGCGACCGCCAAAGCCTATTTCTACCTCTGGTGCTTGCGGTACTGTATACGCTAGCTGGAAAGTAACAACATCACGTGGTGCCCATAGGTTAGCATCGTTACCTTGCTCGTCTTCTACGTCGATAGCGGTATAAGACGCATTAACACGCAGAGCATCGGTTACTTGGCCGGCCACTTCAATTTCAAAACCATCAGACTCTACCGACACACCTTTATAGTAAAACTGCAGGGTTTCTGGGTTAGTGCCAGCGTAGGCGGCTAGGTTGTCTTGCTCTGCGGTAAAGTAAGCGAACGTTGTTAATAAACGGTCGTCGAACCACTGCGCTTTAACGCCTGCCTCAAAGTTTTGACCTTTAGTTGGGTCTAGGTACTGGCCGTTAATGTCGTACTGCTCTTGCGGCTGGTACACATCTGAATAACTTACATACGCGTTCACGTCTTCTGTTACCGCGTAAGTAGCACCAACGTAGGGGCTGGCTTCGCTTTCTGAGTTATCAATAACCGCGCCTGCGTTTTGCCCTGTACGCTCAAAATCAATAGCATTGAAACCAGCAATAACATGCATTTCATCGGTAACGCTGAAACGCGCAGAACCAAAATAGCGCGTTAGGTTTTGCTCAATGTTTGAGTACTCGGCAGCAGCTAGCCAATCAGGTTCGGCAATAGCATCTAACGCATAAGGGAACGCAGGCGTTGGGCCATAGGCAGGAGTAGCAGCGTAATCAAATGCGTGAACATAAGACACATCGTCGCTGGTAGCGTGACTTACACCAAAGTTCACTTCGTGATTGCGGCCAAACAGCTCGAAATCACCAAATGCACGGCCTTCTACAAGATGAGAATCGCGCTCAGAGTCGTAACGACCCGGCCAGCCAACAAGACCTAAGCCTGTGTCTTTATCAATTGCGCCGTAGGCGTAAAACAGTTTGCTTTGATCTTCAAAGTCGCGGTAGTTATAGCTAAGCAGAAGCTGCCAATCGTTGTCGAATACGTAATCTAGCTCTACAAACGCGTTGGTAGTTTCAGTATCCCATTTCGACCACTCTTGTGCTGTGGTATCACTAATGTCCCACTCGGCTTGGGTGCCATCGGTATAATTAAATACTAGGCCGCCCCAGGTGTTGCCGTCGGTATTAGCATCTTGGTAAGACAACCCAAAGGTAACGGTAGCGTTATCGGTTAACTGGCCGTCGATAACACCGTAAACAAAGCTGCGATCGTTCTCTAGGCCATCAAGGTGCGACTCTTTATCTTCAACGCTTGCTACTACGCGAGCAGCCCAGCTGCCGTCTTCAGTAAGCAGCATTGAATAGTCGCCCTGTACGCGCTTAAAGTTGTACGAGCCAATGCTTGCACCAATTTCACCGCCCTCTTCATTAGTTGGGCGCTTGCGTACATAGTTAATGGTGCCCGACGCATTACCCACACCGGTTAAAAGACCATTGGCACCACGAATAACTTCAATTTCTTCATAACCGTAAGCTTCAACAGAGCCGGTAACAATGCCCCAGTCGTTCGGCAAGCCCACACCGTCAATTTGAGTGTTTTTAATTTCAAAACCACGGGCTGTGTAGTTGGTACGGTTAGTTTCCCACTCTTCTACATTAATACCCGGTGCTAGCTTTAGCGCATCATTAATATTAAACGCACCAAACGACTGCATTAGGTCTTCAGAAAGAATGCTAATAGACTGCGGCGTTTCGCTAATTTCCATGGTTAAGCCCGTTGCACCGCGGCTAACGCGGTTTTGACGAACGCCAACAATACGAATTTTTTCAACGTCTGCTTCTTTAACTTCTACCGTATCGCTTTGCGTAGTTTGCGCATTTACCGACAATGCAAACGCGATAGGCGTTAGTGCAAATAAACTGCTTAATTTCATGGTTTTCTCTGTTATTGGTTTTGAAGGGTTGGTTTTTCGGGCAGAAGTATAAAACAGCTTAAACTTAATTTAAATGATAATTGTTATTATTTACGCAACAATCATTGGAGAAATGCTGTAACGCTGGCTGCGCAAAGCCTAATGCGATAATCTGTACTTCAGATCAGGGAGGCATCGACGTTTTGACCAGCAGTACAAAAAACACCATTACGCATTACAGCGAAAAAGCGCAGCACTACTACGATTTATACAATTCGGTAGAGGCCGAAAGTGTGCACAGCGATTGGAAAGCATTCTTACAAAACGCCAATAAAGGTACTGCGCTAGACGTAGGTGCTGGTAGTGGCAGAGACGCCAACTGGTTAGCCAAACAAGGATGGAAAGTAGTAGCTGCAGAACCTGCCGATGAGCTAAGAAACTTAGCACAGGCCAATTCACATAACAGTGTTACATGGTGTAACGCCAGCTTACCCGCGCTGACTGCCCTACCCCAAGCGCCAAAAACATACGACCTAATACTGCTTTCAGCGGTATGGATGCACTTGCCTAAAGATGAAAGGCCACCCGCGTTAAAAAAGTTAGCAGAATTGCTTTCAGAAAATGGAACCATGTATATCAGCCTTCGGTTCGGCCCCAACGATGAAGCAAGGCCCATGCACCCTGTTAGCTATGAGGAATTAGCGACGTTAGCACAGAGCACCGGCCTAACTACACGCAATTTAAATCCAGTTCCTAGTCAGGATGGGTTGAAGCGAGATGATGTGAAGTGGGTTACTGTTGAAGTGGTGAAGGGATAGTGTGGCACCGATATGGTGCCACAGCATTTAGTTAAGCCTAAAGCATTTCGAATAGCTCTTTATTCAACTCACTTCTTGGAATCCGTCGCCATTCAACAGCGCTGACAATACCATAATTTCCAGCAGAATTAGGCCTACGCCATTTTGCGTGAGGCATGTTTATTAAGTAGTCCAAGGCCTCATCAAAAGACTCAACTTTAATTTCATCACCTTTTTCACCAACGGTATAACCGCCTCTTTTATAGGCACAAGCATAAGAAAAATAAGTGCCGTCTGAGGCAACCGGAACATTAACATACTCTTTTTCTAACCCTGTCATCCCTGACAAATTTTTAGTTGGCTTATATTCTTTGCGCGACTTCAGCCATTCAGCTGCTTCTTCAATTTTCAATAATTGCTTACCTGTAGCTTCTTTACTAAAAGCACTGGCTGGCATCTTCGACAGCTCATTTCGTACAGCGCCTTCACTAGTATTCGAAAGAGCAACTAGTTCTCTAACAGAAAGCGCATTTTCATGGCTGATATAAAACTTTGTATCGTAAATATCTTCGATTGGAATTCCTTCGTGTAGGCATAATTTTAGCCGCCCTGACAAGGCATGAAATAGAGTGGCGCAAATGCCGTTTTGTGTAAGAACATCTATGACACTCTCTAGCTTCGCAAACTTCTCAATGTCATCTAAGTCATTGGGGGCAAGATCCCCCTCAATAACCTGCCCATTAATCCCACATCGAAACAACCGCTCTAACATATCAAGAAATTGTTCATTTCCAACAGTTTCATAGTCAATACGTGGAGTTTCGTATCCAGAGTATTCATTTAGGCAATAGGTGAAGTAAGTTAATAATGACTTTGCAACCATCGTGAAAGCTTGCTCGTTTAAATTTTGATGCTTTTCCATTTCAAACCCCAATGTTATTTTAAAAATCACGGACAGGTTAATTCAAAATAAAACAAAGTCAACCTTAAGGTGAAAATAAAAATAATGTTTAGGATTTTTGTTATTTTTGTCATATACCCAAGAGCCTTAAAATGAAATATGATGGATCGTATGCACAAATTGAATAGCCAAGAAACTGCACAAGCATTGAACATCAGCGACTGCGAGCTAATGCACTTACGCGAACGAGGTGGCATTGCCTATGAGAAACGCGGTCGAGCATTCTTCTACTCTTTACCTGTTGGACATTCAGTACTTGCCCACCCGCTAGGTCAAAGCTTATTAAACTGGTACAAAAGCAGGCACGACTTTTCACAATCTAATGAACCTATTGCTGATAGCTCGATACTCGCACTAGAAGAATTAGTCAGTGAAATACTTCTACCTGTCAACCGTACCTTGGGAAAACCCATAATCACTTACGGCTTCACTTCCTTCCCTCTGAAAAAATTTATTCAGAAAGCATCATCAAGCGGCACTGCGCCAACACTTGACCAGCATTCATCTCACGAAACTAATAGTATGGGTAAGCAAATATGTAGTAGAGGTGGTGCTGCGTGTGATTTTTTTGTAGAAGGTGTAGCAACTTCCGATATCGTACGTTTCATCACGCAAAGGCTAAATTACGATCGTATTTACTATTATGGTAATAATAGGCCATTTCATGTCAGTATTCATTTAACTGAACCGCTTAAACATTTACAGATTATGTGTGAGAGCGTAAATGGTAGACGTTACCCAGGTAGAAAGGCATTTGGTGATCAAGCGGTAATACTGGCAGAGGATTTGTAGTGGACGCAGCTTTATTTAAAACACTAGTTAGTGAATTGAAAATTGGGAAGAAGCTTCCCGACGCCATTTATATTCATGAGAGCACATTGCCACAGCTACCCGATAAACTACGAAACGTCATTCTGGCTATAGGCAAGGCGCTTAAAATTCCAAGGGAACAGTGGAATTTAATAAAGTTATCTAGAAAACAGTTTTCATTAAGCCTTCTGCACTATCCTACCTTCGAAGAGGAGTCCTACCCGGCATTAAAGCAAAGTGTAACGGTAGACCTTCAAAAGTTAACGCACAAAGTAACGGACTACGCTAATTACGATAATCCCCCTATTCTTCACCGCAAAGAAACCATGGTATTACCAGATTATCCACAGTATGAAGAGTTTAAGCAGATTACCGAAGAAGGTGAGCAAGCTGGCCTTTATGAAAATTCTCGCCATATTGGGTTTAAAGCATCTTGGGAAGCACTGATAAATAAGCATGGCTACGAACTTGTTGACGGGCGCTTATTTCGCAACTCCGCACTATTGCTAGATAACGATAAGAAAAAAATAGAGCGCGATAAAACTGCAATAGTGCGTTACGAGCTCTCCGCGCCAATGAAAGTGTTAGCAAAGCACGGTTTTTTAGAAGGTCAGTACTCAATTTTTGATTATGGGTGCGGCAGAGGTGATGATCTTCGAGAACTTGAAGCGCACGGGCTAGATGCCCTTGGATGGGACCCGAATTTTCTGCCAGACGCAGATAAAGTAAACGCTGACTTGGTTAACATTGGCTTTGTAATTAATGTTATTGAAGAAAGAAACGAGCGTATGGAAGCTATCCAAGGCGCTTGGGCTCTTACCGATAAGCTTCTTGTTGTCTCGGCTATGCTGGCAAACGAAAGCTACCTAGCTAAATTTACGCCATATAAAGATGGCATTATCACTAGCCGAAATACCTTTCAAAAGTACTTCACTCAAAGTGAACTAAAAATGTTTATTGAGCTGAGCTTAGATGAGTCAGCCATTGCAGTAGCCCCAGGAATATATTTCGTATTCAAAGATAAGTATTTAGAACAAGATTATCTTCAGAACCGTCATAAGCGAACGCGAACTTGGGAGCAGAAGTCTAAACCTGTTGATATCAAAGCAGCCAATACACAGCTTTTATTTACTAAACACAGCGAGCTTTTTGAAGAATACTGGAAAACTTGCTTACTATTAGGTCGGGCCCCTGCGAAAGACGAGTTTAGTAAAGCTGACGAGTTAATAGAATTAGTTGGCACTATGAAAAAAGCGTTTAGGCTGTGCCTAAACTTTTATGGCAATGATGACTTCGCTATTTCACAACAAATGCGAACGGAAGACTTGCTAGTTTACTTCGCTGTAGGCCACTTTGGTCAAAGAAAACCCTACAAATATCAGCCAGAGCAGACAAAACGTGACATAAAAGCCTTCTTCGACACTAACAAGAATGCCCAAACGTTAGCTAAAGAACTCCTCTTTCAAATAGCTGATGTCGAAATGATAGAAGCCGAATGCTTAGAGGCCCACAGAACTTTACCTAAAAGCGTATTGGCAGAGGAGTTCGATAAACCACACTCTTTAACTTTTCATAAGCAATACTTAAACTTACTTTCCCCGCTATTACGAGTGTATGTAAGCTCAGCATTGCAACTTTATGGTGAACTTGAGGACATACAGCTAATTAAAATCCATATAAATTCAGGTAAACTAACTCTACTCGGTTATGACAATTTTGAGGAAAGTAACTCCCCTACTTTGAAAGAGAGAGTTAAAATCAAAATGGCCGAACAAGATGTAGACTTTTTTGACTATCTCGACGAGCATTCCGACGCTGTATTGAGTAATAAAGCAGATTACATCTGTTAAAATCAATCCTAAAATCCAGCTCACCCCCTCTCTAAAAAGAAGTATACTCTAAAAAAGACAATTGAATTTTACGTAAAAACAAATAAATTATTTACTTTCACATAAAATTACGTAAAATTTTTACGTAATCATCAAGGAGGGTAAATTTTGAATACTTTAGATAATGACTTCTGCTATTCCTTTCCAGCAGTTCGTGGCGTTCAAGCCGGAAGACCATTTTATATTGCAACTTGCCCTCTTCGTATCATACCGAAAATCTTCATTTACGATGAAGAAGAAGTACCACCAGAGTTACGCGCCCAGCGCACATTGAATAAAACTCGAATTCCAGAAATGAGTAGATATTTGGTTGATAACCCAGATGACTATGTTTTTTCAGCACTCACTGCATCAGTAGGTAGCGAAGTTTCATTTATAGAGCAAGAAAACGCACCAAATATTGGTACTCTAAAAGTCTCTATGAATACGAGTATCCTAATAAATGATGGGCAACATCGTAGAGCTGCAATTGAAGAAGCCATCAAACATAAGCCAGAGCTCGGCCAAGACAATATCGCCATTGTGTTTTATATCGATGAAGGGTTAAGTAGAAGCCAACAAATGTTTGCGGACCTAAACCAGCATGCAATCCGCCCATCCTCATCGCTTTCAACACTTTACGATGATAGAGACCCTGGCGCGCGTGTAGCAAAATATCTTGCGAATAACGCCACGCCATTCATTGGTTTTACCGAGATGGAAAAAGGAAGCATTCCAGTAAAGAGTAATAAGATTTTCGCTCTTAGTGCAATCAAACACGCAACCAGAGCATTGTTAGGAAAAGGCCCCAAGGATGATATTTCAGAAGACGAAAAGAAGTTCGCTTTGCAGTTTTGGAACTGCATTAATGATAATATGGCCGAATGGCAATTAGTGCAGGATAAAAAGCTTGCTGTCGGTGAGTTTCGTCAGGAATATTTGACAGCACATGGTATCGCTCTTCAAGCCATTGCGATTGTTGGGAACCACCTCTTAGACTTTGCTGAAAAAGAAAGAGTGGCAACATTGAAAAAGCTCAACTCTGTCAACTGGCGAAAATCGAACCCTGAATGGGTTAAACGCGCAATGATGCATGGCAAGCTATCTAAAGCTAGTTCAAACATATTTCTTACAGCACTAGAAATTAAACGCCAATTAGGGCTTGAGTTATCTCAAGATGACCTTCAAAAAGAAAAAGATTTATTAGATTCATGACATTAGCCAAGCAATTCGATCTCGAAGAATATATTGAGTTCATCGAGCAGGAAGAGTTTTCTGGTCTGCCACTAAAAGACTACGTAGCCAACGTACAGCGCGTTTATTTACAAGACACCAGGCCATGGGTTATTGGCTACAGTGGGGGTAAAGACTCTTCTGCTGTAATGGTACTTGTTTACCTAGCGCTATTGGGCTTAAAGCCTGAAGAACGCCACAAACACGTGTTTGTCGTTGCATCTGATACATTGGTTGAAACACCTATTGTAGTAAACCATGTAAACCGCTCTCTTGAGGCAATTCAGCGAGGCGCAGCGCGCGATAAGTTACCCATCACTTCGCATAAAGTCGTTCCTAAAACGCATGAAACTTTTTGGTCGAATCTTCTCGGTAAAGGCTACCCTGCACCTACACGTAATTTCCGCTGGTGCACTGAGCGAATGAAGATCGACCCTGTGAGTACTTTTATTACCGACAAAGTAAATCAGTATGACGAAGTTATTGTGGTTCTTGGCTCTAGATCGCAAGAAAGCGCTTCACGTGCACAAGTTATTGCTAAACACAAAATTGATGGCTCAGACTTAGCGAAGCACACTACGCTATCAAATGCTTTCATTTACACACCAATTGATATGTGGGCGGTAGATGATGTGTGGAAAATTCTTCGTTTTTGTCACCTAGAGCAGCAAGAAACGCCTTATGGTATGAAGAATAAATGGTTCGACAAGTACGACCTTGAGTGGGAAACACCATGGGGTGGTAAAAACCTTGTTTTATGGAACCTTTATAAAGACTCTTCTGGTCAAGGCGAATGCCCTATGGTTATTGATGAGACAACACCCTCTTGTGGTAATTCTCGCTTTGGCTGCTGGACGTGCACCGTTGTCACAAAAGACAGAGCAATGGAAAGCCTAGTGCAAAACGGTGAAACATGGATGCTCCCTTTACTAAAGTACAGGAATATATTGTCACGAAGCACCTCTCCTAAGCTTAAAAAGAAATATCGCAGCCACATTCGAAGAGACGGTCGGTTAGCGTTTAAAACCCTTCGTGAAGATGGCGAGAAAATCTTGACCGACGATTACACTACAGGCCCTTATAAGCTGAAGTATCGCAAAATCGCTTTAAAGCTACTTTTAAATATTCAAAAGCAATTAGCAGATTCGGGTAGAGACGTAGAGCTTATTACTGTGCCTGAGTTACACGCGGTGCGTCATGAGTGGTTAAACGACCCTAATGAGCCTGATTGGGACGATGATTTACCTATTATTTTCAACGAGGTCTTTGGTTACGATCTTGATTGGTCGGTTGATGATACCAACCAGTTTAGTAGAGAAGATGCTGCGCTGATAACTGAAATAGCACCGGAATACGGTGTTTCACCTCAGCTACTTAAAAAGCTAATAGATTTGGAAATTTCAATGTCTGGGCTTTCTCGACGCACTGGTATCTATAAAAAAATAGGAAGGCTTATTCAGCAAGACTGGGAGTCAGCCGAAGAAATTATTAAACAGAATAAAGACAGTAGGCAAAATCAAATTAATCAGTCTAAAGAGGTACAAGACTACGAAGCAGAGTTGGCCGCTATTACAGCATCTTTAAATAAGGAGATGCAGTTATGATTTTTAAAAAGCTAATCATGCAGAACTTTAGAGTGTTCAATGGCAAACACTCCCTTGATTTACAGCCTAAAAAAGATGGCCTACTATCTAAGCCGATTATTCTGTTCGGCGGTTTAAATGGTGCAGGTAAAACATCTATTCTTACTGCCATACGCCTGCTTCTGTTGGGAAGACGCGCGCTTAGCTCTATTCCCAATAATAAAGAGTATGCAGACTACCTTTCCCAGCAGCTAAATAATAAGGCGAAGAAAGAAGATAACTCGGCAAAAGCATCAATTAGCCTGGAGTTTACTCACACTCACCAAGGCAAACACGGCGTATTTACTATCACTCGTACTTGGGGCGTTGATGGTAAAGAAAAGATAAGTTTTGAACACGCAGACGAAGATTCAAATTTAACCTCAGAACAAATTCAGTCAATTATTTCCGAGATGATTCCTCCGGGTATAGGGGACTTGTTCTTTTTTGACGGTGAGAAAATTGCTGAATTAGCTGAAGATGATACCGGTGTTTACCTTAAAGAGGCCGTCCAAAAGCTGCTGGGGTTGGATATTATAGAAAGGCTGAATATTGATTTAGTTATATACCTTAATAAAGAAAGTGAAGGCAAAGCTTCAGCCTCTATCCAAAAGGAAATTGCGGACCTTCAAAAACAAAAGGCGAGCTTTAAAACTGAAGCCGACGCGTACAAAGAGCAAGCGAATGAGCTTTACCCTAAAATCACCAGCCTTCGCTTTGAAATGAGTCAAATCGAAAAAAGCATTCAAGAACGCGGTGGTGCTTTTGCTATCACAAGGGACGAAGAAAAAGGCAAACAAAAGTCTCTAGAGCGTGAAATAGATACTATAAAGGGCAAGGTTCTCCACGAACTAGATGGTGCGTTTCCATTGTCATTAGCGCCAAACGCCATTGGCGGGCTGTTCCAGCAACTTGCACATGAAAAAGAACTTAAGGCTAAACAATCTTTCAACGAGCAGTTTCTAGCACAAACAGAAAAGCTTGCAACTAAATTGTCATCGGCTCTAGCGGCAGATGAAGTTCAAGTTAATGAGCTACTTAAAACCTATGTAGAAACTGATGGCCGTAGTAGTGCTGAAGGCGCTATAAGCCTAGATATCTCTGATAGGGAATTCCACCAGCTTGAAAGCTTACGCGACGAAGCAAATGAATCAAAAGCTAGGCTGAGCAACACTCTTTCAGAGTTAACTGCAGCCGAATCAGACTTAGACTCGCTAACGCTCAGAATTCAAAGAGCGCCAGATGAAAAAGAACTGGTTGGTTTATATGAGCGCCTGCGAGAATTAGACAAAGCAGTGGCAAAAGAAAAAGAAATTTATAAGAGCGTACTTCAAAAAGCACAAACGTCGATGGCCAAGGCATTAGAGCTAGCCAAGAGGCTAGAAAAGCTGTTTAACCAACAAAAAAATGAAAAGTCGTTACAAAAGGCTGTTGCAAGAGTGAATTCGACACAAGGATCGTTGCAGGAATTTTCACAGAAGCTAACGCAGCTAAGAGTTTCTCAACTCGAAGAATTATTTGCTTTGGCCTACCGAAAGCTTGCTAGAAAAGAAGATTTGAAGCTGACAGCTAAGATAAACCCAGAAACTTTCGATGTAGCACTAATCGACCTCGACGGAATGGAAATTAATAGGAAGTCGCTTTCTGCAGGCGAAAAGCAAATTTTTGCTTTCGCTATACTAGAAGCCCTTGGCAAATTATCAGGTAAAGTACTTCCTGTTGTTGTAGATACTCCACTAGGCAGACTCGACTCCAAGCACCGTGACAAGTTAATTAAGCATTATTTCCCAGAAGCTGGCGAGCAAGTCATTCTCTTGTCTACAGATACAGAAGTTGACGCTGACTTCTATTCTATTTTACAGCCTGAAGTGTCTCATGCGTTTGAAATTAATTTTGACGAAGCCACGCGCTGTTCATCAGTAACCGAGGGTTACTTTTGGGAAAATAAAAAAGCGGAGATTGCCTAATGCTACCTAATAGAATGCAATTATCACGTACAGTAGAAGAACAACTCAAAAAGTTAAAAGGCTACACAGGTGTAACCCCAAACGTATCTGCGCGTATCGCCTTTTTCCGTTCCATTGAGTCTGATTTCCGATATAACCCAGCGACAGAATACGCTACTAACGGTAGCCTTACATTGGACAAGATTACTTGGTTAGGACGAACTCAAGAAATAACGGAACTTTTGTTGAAGCATACCTACCCTAATTTAGAAGGTAAGCAGCTTCAACAAGCTTGGGCTGCACATGTTGAGCATGGCAGTAGCTCTTTGCGTAATATTAAATCTATAACCAATTTTATCAGCTACCTGTGATAGTCATTATCGTAGAAAGAGCTTGGCGGTTTATTCCTACTAAGCTCTTCTTCTGATATATAAAATTAATTCTTCTTAAGGGGCCATATGTCACTTACTGATTTAGATATTTCGTCAGCTCTTTCTATAATCCATTCAGGTGACCAACCCCGACCAGTTGTAGCGACTTTGTATATCATATTAGTGTCAGGAAACGGTGAACCTTGATATTCTGGGAATTTACTCTTAAACACAGAGTTTTTTATTTTCGTATTTATAGTTTTATCTAATAAAACCATATTCCCAATATGATAAACCCAGTCTTTTATTAAGGTGCCTTCGGGTATAGAAAACCCTGCTGCTTCCCATTTTGTACTTACTTGCGGGAGAACATGTTCGAGGTGTATTTCAGAATAGTTAGGTATGGCTTGAGCATTGTTACTATGCAGATAAACCTTCGACACTATGTATTTCGCCAAAGCATTGTCTTGGAGTTTAAGTTGCTTAAAAGAGCTTTGAAAAGCACTGTCACCTACCTTATCTTCATGCTTGAAAAACGGCGCGATAATATCTGATTCTGTTTTTGATGGGTCATTCAATAACTTTAGAACTTCATCAAATACGGCTTTCGCTCCTCCTACAGAATAGTCACCCACAGTTATCCACCTAAACAAAAAAGATAGACTTAGCTCGGCTAGTTTATCCACAAGATCTTTTCGATTTGAAAATGCATATAATAGAACAGGGTAACAGGTGGCATATCTTAACTGATTTATTTCTCCACAAAACTTAAGGGCTTTATTTGAGTTTTGAATACAATCTGGGAATATAAGTCGAGAATTTGCAAAATTAGAAAGAGACTCGGCCTTATCTTTGATGTCCAATGAAAACTGCTCCACACCGGTTTTCGTAGCTGGGAGGCCCTCTATGTAGTGACAAATAAATTTATAAAGCTCTTTTTTAGTTGTATTTATACCTTTTATCGCCTCCCAATATATCCTAAGAAAGTCTACAGGCGACACCCTAGATGACTCTATGCTTCTCATCATCTCTTCCCAGTTATCAAGAAGCTCTGCACTTGAAGCCCCGTTAGCGTGCATTAATATCTTATTCTTTACTAGATCGGCCACACTTAAGTCCATACCTTTGGAATTAAGAGACTCGAATAGCAAAAACGCTTCGTAATCGGTTTTTACCCTAATGGATATGAATCTCAGCTTTTTAACGATGTGAACTAGAAATGAATATAACGCTTCTATAGAGTCAGCACCTTTGAAATCATTCAAAATTTTCTTTATGAATATTTTTTTTGTTTTTATAAGTCTACTTTCATTTTTGACTATTTTTAAATCTTCATCAGTTATTAATAAAGGGCCATCTGATTCTATTATTCCTCGAAAGGTGGGACTGTCTTTCTTATTAAGGTGCAGGAAATAGTTATCAGGTTCACTTGCTTCTCGTAGCCTTTGGATAGCTATATTCCGCATTTTTTCAGCGAACTTTTTATTATGTTCATCTCTCGCTAAATCAGGAAACAAATCAGGCTGTAAATGAAAACGACTCCCTATTATATTAAAAACCGAAAATAGAATAGAAAATGTGGCTAACCTTTGTTGTCCGTCAACAATATCAAACTTCTCTTCCGATCCAGAATGCTCTTTCAGCACGACAGTGCCCATAAAATAATCTGTTTTATTTTTAAAAGCATTTTTCAAATCAATCCAAAGTGTCTCAACTTCGTCTGAAGTCCAAGAGTAGTCCCGTTGATAGTCGGGCACATAAAAATTAGTCTCCAATCCCGTCAATATTTTTTCTAGCGATTCACTTTTAGGTGTAATATCCATTTAAGCCAGCTCCCAAAATGCCTTATCTTTAATTTTTGTTATTTTCTTATTACCATCTACATACAAACTATGATGTCTTTCCAACTCGCGTATCGACTTCATCAGATATTCTTGATCAGTCTTGTCATCTTTATTGAAGAGTGACTTGATATCTTGATTTTTAATTTGAGAAACGCGATGAACAATCCAGCTCAATATGTAAGCAGAGTAATCGTTATCACTTGTTTTAAAGTGTGTAATATCTTGAGTAGACAGTATCACACCGACGCCGTACTCACGTCCCTCCTTAAGTATTTTTCGCAAACTTGGAAAGTTTTGGGACATAAAATTGTCGGCTTCATCAACCAGGATTAGTTTTGTGACCTGTCGAAAATCACCTTGGACTGAAGGCTTACCCTGCTTTTGCATTTGCGAATAGAATAAGTCTAGTGCCAATGCTACGACCAAATTCTGCACTTCAGTCGGATAACCCGCTAGCTCAATAACGGTTACACCACTTACTAAGTCGTATAAGCTAAGCATCTTCTCAGGGTCTGTCTCAAATATCTTAAATCGCGCAAGCTTTGATAGCGCAGCGTAAAGCGAATCCTCTTCTACTTTCTCTTGATCTAAGAATATATCCCAGACATTCTCAATAGTTGGCGCTGTTCTTTTCCAAGTGGAAGGGTCTTCAGGTTTTATCCCCGCAAGGTCATAAGCCTCTAAGATAATGTTTTCTAGCTTTAGCTGTTGTTTTTTGCCTAAGCCATACGCTTTTGCCATCGTTTCTGAAAAACCAGCTGCCGTATGAATAGGTAACATTGGGGTATCACCAAAAAGACTTAGGGGGTTAAAAGGTAACTTAAACAGCTTGAACTTCTTGGCAGCCGAAGTGTTTATAAACTTATCATCCACATAATCCGATTTGTAATCGAAAATAAGGATACCAATAGGCTGACCATCAACATTATTTTTTTGATTTCGGTGGAGCTGAGTAACAACGGATTTCGTACACTGGGTTTTACCTGTACCCATTGTTCCAATAATACCTGAGTTAGTATTCATGAACTTGGCGGTATTTGTTGGCTCCCAAAAAACTGGCTCTTGGTTTTGAACAGAATGGCCAACTAACACCTTTAAAGTTTCGTTAGTTTCCACATTAACTTCGTCAGCTACATTTACTTCGGGCTTTTCGACATTGGGCTCTGCGTTAGAATTGTAGTCAATTTCCTGCTCTTCCACATTTAAAGAGGTGTCTTCTTTTGACTGTATATTGTTACCAACAAGTAGTGTGGAATCTCTTAAAATGTATTCGCTATTGATGTGACAAAGCTTTTCAGGCTGCTGTTCAAAAAGTTGTGATAACGGAGTTTTTATAAATGTAGAAAGGTTGCTTATTGGCAGCTCTATTTTGAGAATGTTTTCTTTCAACTCAAAAGCTGGCTCAAAGAAAGTGTCATTTTCAACGTGCGATACTAAGAAGCCTTCAGGATAATTTGCCAAGTCAGCGATAGCATAATTGCCCTGTAACCACCATTCACGACGCGAGAGTAATTCATCGAAGTAGTTATCGCTATATAAGTTATACAGCTTGTATTTGTCTATTTGCATCAACAGCTGTCTTACAAACAATCCTCGATAAAGTTGGGCTGCTAAACTGTCTCCTTTCAACACGTCTTCTTCAAGATAGCGTTTCAGCTCTTTGGCTTGTTGTACACCTTTGCTGTGAGTTTGCTTTTTACCCGTTTTAACTTCTACAGGCAGTAAAACCATTGCATCTTGCTTAAAGCCTACAAATAAAACATCGTCTGAGATAGCGCCCTTGATGGTCCCCGAAATATTGCTTTTTGAAAAGTCACTTTCAGACATTTTTAAGCCAATATTACCTGCTACTCGCAACATCTCCGCTACTGAAAGTGGAACCCAGGTAATGTCTGACTTATTAAGCAAGCAGTTAACAAACTTATAAGCACCAATGATTCCGCGCTTTTCTTTGCGTTCATTGTCGTTAGCGGTGATCATTTTAAGAAGCCATTCGCCATTGAAGGCGTTGAACTCTTCAATTATGCCGCCCTGATCACGCTCAAGGACTTTTTTGTATAAATCAGATTCTTCAGTAACGGTTATCGCGTCATAATTTATTGAGTTGGTGTAGTTATCTGAATAGTGAATCAAGACAACGTTTTTATCGTTGTCAAAGAAGTCCAGTGTTACTTTGGGGTCAATAATTGTCGTCCAAATTGAACTCGAATAAGCACATTGAAGAAGTTTTCTAAACTTACCGCTCACTACTAATGCTGTAGATTTAGAACGTGAGTACTGCTCGTCGGGCTTACGTGCGGGTTTTATGAGGCCATTCAGACGTTCTGCAATTTGCAGGTGCGGCTTATCATCATATTCAATCCCCTTAAGGCCAAAGGCTGTTGAATAACTGTCTTCTTCACTAGATGATGCCTCGCCAGCCAATAAGCCTTCAGCAACAATTCCACTTAGTTCTTCGTTAACATTGCGGTCTCTAGACTGTACCTTGTCGTTATTCTTAAAAAATGAAATGTGGGCGTAGTGATGAGGCTTAAAAGTGCCATCTTCTAACTTCTCGTTTTCAAACTTGCTGTACGTTAACCGTGTTCTGAGTAGGTCAATTACGGTATCAGCAATATCTTTATCTCTTCCTTTATTTAATCCATATTCTGCTTTAATAACGTCGTAGCTTGCAGTGTCAGAAAACCGATCAAACTCACAGTATTCTATTTCATCATCATAAATATTTACGTGAATCTGACAGGCTTTATTTTTGTATTGTTTAATAAAGTCTACTAGGCCAAGAAAGACTTCTTTGTTTTGGCCATTGTTTATGGAATTGATTATTAGCTTAGACCGTTCGCCATTTTCAAAAAGGCTTGAAAACGCATCTCTAAACTCAGACACCTTATCCCTAACCAGTTTCTGTACGTAGCCGTAACTAGTTTCTTGATGAGGTACAATACGTAACCACATACTATTGTCAGTCTCATACTGGCAATATCCAAACTCATCATTAGGGTCATAAATGAATGGCATCAACCCTTGCGCATTTAATCTGGAAAGCGTGACTTTTGGCAGCTGTTTGAAGCTGTTGGTTTCGTCTTGTATCACTCTTTGCACAAGATACAGGTGATAAGCTAAAACCATAGGGTGATATGGCGTTATGTATTCAACGCCGTTGAACTCTGCGAAGCCGATGTTAACTAACTGCTTTTGCGATTGGCTTAGTAGAGCATCGTATTGAATGCTTCTTAGTGCTTCATTGTAATTGTACACTACATGCTCAACCAGCTCCTGGTAAGTTTCGTCCCATCCACTCAAACTTGGCAAGGTGTTGTTATTAGTCAGGTAGGCAAAATAAGTAGAGTACGCTGCCGATAGTTCAGGGTAGCTAGTAGCGATATCTGCAACGGCCACATGCAAATTTTCAGATGTCGGGCAATACAGACTATTATTGTCTAAAAGCTCTTGCTCCCACTGTAAAAGTGTTAAACGCTTTCCTTTAGGCGCTATTTCATGATTATCTAGTTGGATCTTGTTCTTGCGCTTATTAAAAACTGCAAAATAATCGTTGCTAAATAGTTTGTTAAAACGCTCTTGATTGAACAAAAGAGGTAGTGATAACGCATCAGTTGCTACTGCGCCCTCAATACTAAACCTCAACTGTGTTTCGTTACCTTTTACTACAAACTCAACATTGTCAGATTCAGAAGCTTGCTTTTCGAAATCAACCATACCTACTGCGGTGTTTTCAAACTCTTGCTCGTTTTCAGTTAGCGCTTCTTCCTTACCATGTTCAGCAATTTGCAGCTTGTTCTCTTCGGTTTGAATAGTGATTAACTGACGTTTGGGGTCTATAAGAAAGCTATTTTCTATTGAGTTTAGATAAAACTCATTTTCTTTAACTACTAACACTTTAAAATTGTGAGTTTCAGCAGATTTATCTCGCTTTACGCGGAATGTGAAGAAAGTGGCAGTATCGTAGTAATTGCCTGAAATCATAATGCGGCTGCGCTTTCCACCAGCATTATCGGGGGTACTACAATCGATACTTGGTTGACTAGCGTTGAGAATTTTACATTCTTTTTTCTCTACTTTTCCGCCAATGAAGCTGAATTCAAGCTCAAAGCTATTCCTTCCCTCCGGCATCACATAAATGATGTTCTTAGTGCGCCTGCCAGCTTTTGTATCCGCTTGCGTTCTTACAAGTAATTTACCCTCTGAGATAGATTCTTTTTCAAGCTCTAGAAGGTTTTCTTTATTTTTCTTTTGTTCTTGTAAGCATGCTTCTAACTCTAAGTTGTATTTCCATGCCTCGGGGTCTTGTTCATCAAAATACTTTTTTACGAAAGACGGGCTAAAGTCTTCTTCCCCAAGCTTTTCCTCCAAGCTTGTTGGAAAGTGATGGGTAATATAGTCGAGCTTTTCATACATTTGCTTGTTTTGCTCAAGCCTGTTCGCAATCTGATTCGGTGAGTCCCAACCTTTCAGAAGAGGATCGTTTAGCAGTGCTATTTCATGAAAGCTGATTTCGCCATCATCAACAAGCGCATTGAAGAGCTCTTCAAAACCAAACATGGTTGCACCATCATCTACGATCTGCTCAAAACGATGACTTAGTAAACATTGAGTAACCAGCTTATTATCGTTTAACGGGTCGATTTCCCCCTCTAATGCCTCTTTAATTTTTAGCGGATGCCAAACCCAGCCTGGTTGCGCAATGTTCTCTGCTGAATTTATCAATGTATCAAGCATTGAGTTATGAATAATTAGAAGACAAGACCCTTTCACTTCACTTTGTTGAGATGCGACTACATCTCGAATATGAGAAATAAAGTTCTCGCTACAGCCTTCCCCTTTGTCCTCACTGTGCAAAACAACTAAGAGTTTATATCCCCCAACCTGTATAAAGGGCATCTCGACTTGCTTGATAGTAATGAAGCCTGCTTTTCTGGCGCAAAGGGCATCAAATAGTTTTTTGCTATTGCTCTTGTCTGGTGACTGGAATTGGTAACGATAACCTTCGTAGAAATGCTCAGCGCCCCAGTTTACAAGCTTTTCAGCTAAAAAATCCTCAAACTGTTTTTCTGACATAAACTGCATCTCCACTGTCACTCATTCTTTCTACATTCCCAATACGTTCATAAAAATTCACAAGCACTTTCTGTGTTTGCTTATCAAAAAAGACGCCTCTTGCTTCAAACTCTTTAAGTAGCTCATGAAGTCGCAGGCGCTCTCTGTTTCCAATAACTATATTGGTCAAAAGCAATATGTAATCTTGATTAAATACTAAAACTCTACCCGCTCTTCCTCGGCTTTGAACAAAGTGGCCACATAACTCTGACTCTATGGCTTTGCAAAAATGAACATTAACTTCATGACGTGTTTCACTCCTGCCAAATTGCGCATAGAAGAGTGCCAACAGGTTATCTACCGCACCTGCCACGCTGCTTGCTTCTTTGAGCTCTATCTCTAATTTTCGCTCTCCTTTAAATTCAACCGTGTAAGCATTTAGGGCGTCTAGCGCTCCTTCGGTATCTTCAAGACAAGTGATAGACCATAATGGCTGTTTGACAGCAGCTGGGTCTTGGAGACTTTCATTCATTGCTAAATATGGAAAAACTTTATCGAAATTCTTGGCTAATTGGCGGTAACCGTAGCTTTTTACATAGCTGCGTTCATCTGAAGCTTTTTCTGTATCTAGAATGAAATAGCATGGCTTTGCTGTGGGTTCGCCCGCTCTCCATTCACTTAAGTTAAGTGTGAGTTGCGCGGTATAAAGGAACGCATAAAGCTTTAAAAAGTCTGTTATGTTTTCTATGAAGTACTTTGGTTTCGATGCAATAAAGTCTAAGTCTTCAATAAACAGCGCTCTTAGAAAAGGAAGATAAGGCACTTCTGTCGGTGCTTTAGAAACGGTTCCTGCTTCAGACCCTGAGACAGTGAAGCTATTGAATGTTTCAACTAGCTCCTTCTCTAAAAAGTTCAGGCTCAAACTCGGTGATTTTTGCAGATGGTGGCCCTGTAATAAGTTCAGGAATAAATCACCTAATCTCTTATTTGCGGAACTACCTTTGATGTCTTGCGCTTTAAACAGCAGAAGCTCTGGGCTTATCTTATAAAGTTCATCACCACTGAAATACATCTTTTCAAGGTGTTGCCAAAACTGTGGCTCGTCTAACTTTAATTCGAAGCGCTCTTTGCACTTTAATTTGAATTGCTCAAACTGGTTGCTCGCTACACTTTTACGATAAGCGTATTTCACAAAGTGCCCAAGCACGATATCCCAATCAAAAATACCTTTTCTGTCCTTAGTGTTGATTGGGAAAAAAGACGTCAGTTTATTGTTTTGAGGTTTTAGCTCTGCTTTGAGTTTGAACATATCTTTAAACCCCACTTACTTCTATTTCATCATCATCGTTACGTAGGCTTATTGCTAACCCATCTTTAACTATGGTGAGCTTATCTTTGCTTGATGCTATGTCAGCTATGTGGTCAGCAAAGTCATCTAAAATAACGATGGTATTTTTGTCATGCTTGTTTGGTCTGTAGCCGCCAATAATTCTATTCATCATATTAAGAAGATTGATATTAACCGGCATTGAAACACTTTTACCTTCAACAGATATGTTGGCTACAAAGTAAGATGTACTTGTTGGTGGTGCATGCTGTATTGCAGTGAAGTCAGGCTCCATATCGACTTCAGTCATAATCTGATAACCATTGTGAGATGATATAAGAAACTTCCCTTTAGCAATCGATTTGGCATTTCTATTTATATATGTGTGGATTGCAGAGAATATTGTCTCTTTATAGAAGGCTTTTAGCTCTTTCTTATCTTGTTTATCCCCTACAAAGTGAGTGTGTAAATTCCACACTTTCGCATACTTATCCAATAGAGGCTCATCAAAATCCTTAAGAAAATCTTTGTGATAGTTATTGGCGAGCTCTGCTTCTCCAAGAAGATAGAACAGTCTTAGATATGAGTGAGAATTTTTTGACTGACGGATACCGAACTCTGATGACAAGTAAAAAGTAAATTCTTCGAAACGTTTGTCGAACAAACCCAAACTCGTACTTAAGAGGAATTTATCGACGTTTTCGGTTCTAACGTCGGCAGGATCAAAATCTACAATTTTTGATGAGATTTCGTTGTCCGGGGCATTAAACATATTATCAAACAGGTATCCCTCCGGTGATAATAGTGTGTGAACAAAGTCCAGCAGCGTCCTCGCCGTTAAAAACTGGTCTTTAATCAATCTCGCTTTAAACAGTACATCGACAATTCGATCTTGAACTTGTGGAATTGAGAGGAGCTGGTAATTTGTGCAAAGGAGCTTATTGCCGTCATGGCTAGCTTTTTCTTTATCAAAATACTGCCTTACAATATTATCTTCACGTTTTGTTATTCGTTGCAAAATAGCTTTTACAAAATCAGAAGAGTGACCGGTACTAGTTAAATTAAACTTTGGATAGTCCTCAAAGTTTAAGAATACATACTCTGAAGTTGATGCTTTTGACTCTAAATAATTCGCGATGGCATCACACACATTTTCATTGCTACCCTCTTCGACATAATTTCCCATCATGCCTACATTGATACCAACAACTAATGCTTTCTCACTATGCTCATAATCAGCAAAAACTTTGTCGAGTGTTGATATTGCAGATTCATCAGGTTCAAAGCTATGCGTCGCGTCCAAGTGGAAGGTCGCTTTATGAGAAAACTTTGATGCGTATTGAGTAAGGATTTCAGATTTACCATCGCCACTACTGCCGCAAAGAAAGATAACTTTTTTATCACCTGCGGATAATGTAGTTAGGTGCTTTTCAAAGTCTTTTTGAATATCTGTTTCGATATAAAGATATTTCTTTATTGCATCGAGCTCGGCTGAAATGGAGTCTTTTCGTTCAGTGGAAACTGCATACGGAGAAGATTTAGACAATACGCTTAAAACATCAACAAAACGCATTCCACATCCTTATAGTTAGTCTTTAGTCTAATAAAATAACATTGAATTATTTAGTGATCCAATGACAGTTGCCGATAGATTGGTATGATTAAAGCGTATTGCGTATTAATTTAACTCTTTTGAATATAAGCATTTTTCTTAGACAACCGCTTTAAAACCTTTTACATACCTCTGCCCTAGCTTCGCTAGCGCCATATTTACCTCTAGCTCTTCGTCTTCAATCATGTATTTCATTACTGTTCGTAAAACGAAATCGCTATTTTGCTTGTATTGTTTCGCGAACTTTTGGCAGGGCTGCTTAATCTCGTTTTCAAGCTCTTGAAGTTTCATCGTATAATGAAAGTTTTCTATCGCTTTTTCGAAAGACTCACCGCTTTCAAAATAAAGCTGACTTAGCTTGCTCTTCTTTATTTGATAGGTTAAACACGCAAACTCTAGGGCTTCCTTAAAGCTATCAAATTCGTGTTCGAATACTTTAACTAGTCTTTTTTCAGGTTTGGTGACTCGTGTAATACTGCCATTTACTTCATAATCAAAGCCTGCAAAACGAACTCTTGTTATAGCTTCTTTGCCAAGGTTAGAACCACCTTCTAGACTTCTTTGAAATGAAGCGTCCATTTCTTGTATTTCTTCATCACTCCAATGATTAAACACTCTAATCGCTTTTTCGTATTTGTCTGCTAATAGCCCTTTTAAAGTATCTATTCGTAAATCTAGCGATCCAATATTCTGCTTTCTAAGCAAATCTCGACACTCTGTACACGAAGGCACGGATATAAAATCCGCATCTCTACTTGCGTCTCGCCAGTCATGAATAAAGTTAATAGGGGGAATATAATCTGAGCACGAGGCTTCACAGCCACAATAGAAACAGAGATTAAAGTCAGCGGAGTGAACAGCTTTTAAAGGTTCGTAATACTTTTCGTAGTCCATTACTAATGACGCGCCTTTTGTTGAAATATTATGTCGTCTACGGTGACACACTTTCAAACATAGTCTAAATTCGAACGGTTGTGAATAGTTAAACTAAGAATCTAAAGCAATCTTAAGCTTCTGATAAATATATTATAATTCACTTATAAAACAAAAAGCGCCACTTTTCGGCAGCGCTTTATTTTACAACTTAATCACTATTTATAACTGAACCACAAAAGACTACAGCCGCGACGGCCTCTATGTGGATCGCCTTCTATGTGATCTTCTGGTTCACGATGCTTAGGTTTGGCCGCAATGGGTACATCTTCTGCGCCCTCCTCGCTTTCCTAGTCAAGCTCCCATGTACCTTCTTCGCTCCATGGGTAGTCGTCCGGAAACTCTTCAATGTTAATTTCTTTCACCGAATAGTCAGGCTGATAGCGCATGTCGTAATTAGCTGCCCGCACTATGACAATACACAGCATTAAGGCTATCGCTAATGGCGGAACTTCCCTAAGACTTTGCCGTTATTTGCATAATAACTACTTGTTCATCTTTCCAGTCAGCTTTATCGCAATTTTTGTACTCAGCAATAGAAATAACTTCTTTAACGCTAATAACCGCTGCCTGCTTGCTATTCTTGAAATGCAAATCTAGCTTATCTTGCAATTCACCTTCTCTTTTTTCTATAGTTTTGGGCTTTGCTCTTGTAACTACAACCAAAAATGCTTTTTTTGCAGATTTTTTGGTTGAAGCAGAGCAAAACTCAGCGAGTCGCAAAACATCTTTTGTTACTTTATGAAGGCCAATTCTTCTCTTTATCTCTATAAGATGAGATAACTTCTTTTGTTGCGAAGTTCGAATAACCAAGTCTATTCGACCGTTCCTAGAAGACTCTGGTAGCGCTACGTTCAGCTCTTTCGCTATCTCTTTAGTACTCTTCTCTAGCTCAAAAGAATAGCCCTGCTTCTTCGCAGACTCGGCTAACTTCACACCTAAATAATACTCAGGAAGTTCCCAAAGAGTCCTATCTAAATCCTTTAGCGCGACATTTGATATTTTCTTTACTTCTTCTGATAACTTAAATTTCATTTAGCACTCAATATATTGATTTAATTAAGTTAAAGATAGCTGATAAAACACTTGCTGCCAAAGCGTTTCGCTTACTTCCGTTCGTCTAACCTACACCTATTAGCAAAGAGATTCGTTTTCTATATAGGGGTTTAAAATATAAGTTGCGGCACTGAAGCTATACCGAGCTTTTGCTGTGTCGTAGGGGATAAGTCTTGCCAGCGCTCCGCTAGCCAGTCGACAAATTCAGCTCCGCTCATCAGCTTAACGTTAAATTTAACAGCGCAGTCTTTTGCATCCTTACTAAAATCAGCCAAAGATACTACCCATCTATAGCAATCATCTTCTTTCTTAACTTTCGCTATCTGCTCGATGGCATGCTTATCTGTATATCCCACATGATCTTTCACTTGAACCAAAAGCTCTTGCGTAATGAAAGGGTTGCGTGACTGGGCTTCTATATCAACATCTATCCCTACCTCGTGACTTTGCTTACTAGGTATAACAGCGGTGTAACCTTCAATTTCAAGCAGTTCTTTTACAAGGTGTTCTAAGCCCTGCCCACCAGCTTCCAAATAATGATTTCTATTTCGAAGGTTATCTAACAGTTTTGCCTTAAACTGCTCTAATTTTTCCCCTGCTTTTTCGTTAATTTTGGATAAGGCACCGCTACTCACATTATTTTTAATGTCGTTGTAACGCTCTATGATTTCGTCTTTAAAGTAATCTAAGTCTGCAACGGTTAAACGTATACGCAGCCTAGATTGTAAACCTTGCTTCAGGTCTGTACGTGCGATAGAAATTGGCTCGTTTTCAGCATCGCAGGGAAACGTTACTTGTATTTGGTTTTCGCCCCACGGTTTGTCTGCGCAGAATCGTTTCTCGCCAGTAGCGATTCCTATGTATATACGGGCAGGCGCTGGCACCACGATGAAATCGCCTTGCTTAACTTCAATAAATCGACGCAGTTGATTACCGCTACGCCCAACACTTTGTTGTGTGCTTTCAAGGTGCTTAAACAACTCATCAGCATTGCGAAATTCACGAAGCTGAAATTGCCCCCACCCGATCCCAGCATATCCCTCACTGATCAATTCAACAGGTCCCCTCATCAGGAGTACTTTACTATTTTCGAAATCAGGCCCCATACATCCCTCGTATTTTAGGTAAGTTATATCAATGTTTAGTTTAGAACATCATAGCAATCTAAATTATTTACGCTTTATCCACCAACCCATTAAAAGCCTCGATAACCCTATTAAAGCTTTTATCATCATCGAATACTTTAAACACCTCACACTGTGGTTTTTCCACCCGCGTTTCTTAATACGGTAAATATTGGCGCTAATTGAGTTTATAATAGCGGTTAAACAGTTTTTGAATTACATCGACCAACTCGAGTAGAACATGGCCCATAAAGTACGTTATAAGTTTAAAGGTGTGGCAAAAGAGATAAATTTTTCTTACAGCCGCCATCAAAATATGCATGAAGCTGTGGCCGATGCTGAGGGTATAGACCTTTCCCAGTTCCTGCAAACTGAACAGCAGCTTGCCGCTATCAGTAAAGACAAAAAAACCGTAAGAAACTACCGAGATACCGAATTTGCAAAAATGGGGTTTTCTGAGTTGTACTTTTTAAAAAACGGTCAAGAGTGATGGTTGCGCTCGATAGGGTTCGAACCGCTGATTCCGGAGTTCAGTGCCATCAATCAGCTTTTGATTGATGGTCTTCAACCAACCCATGAAAAACCTCGATCGCCCTATCAAAGCTTTCATCATTATCGAAATAAAGCTGACTTAGTCGGCTTTTCTTTATTTTGTAGGTAGCGCTGGCAAAGGCTAGCGCTTCTCTAAAGCTGCTAAACTCTTCATCGAACACCTTGAACACCTCGCGCTGTGGTTTTGCCACCCGCGTTGTGCTGCCGTTTACTTCATAGTCGAACCCAGTAAATTGAAGGCGTGAAAGGGTTTCTTTACCTAGTCGCATGCCGCCTTTTAGGCTTATTTGGAATGCGGCATCCATTTCTTCTATTTCTTCCATGCTCCAGTGGTTATATACCCTAATGGCCTTTTTGTACTTTTCTGACAATAGCTTTTTTAACGCTATTATTCTGGGCTCTAGCGTGCCGTTGTTTTCGTTTTTTAGCAGGTCGAAGCATTCGTTGCATGAAGGTACGGAAATGAAATCGGCCTGTAGATGTCCGCTTTGCCAGTCGTGAATGAATTTTATAGGCGGAATAAAGTCTTGCCGGGCCGCCTCGCAGCCGCAGTAAATACAGCGATTGAAGTCAGCCGAATGTACTGCATTTAATGGCTGATAGAATTTTTGATAATTCTTTACTGACATACTGCTACTTGCTCAAATGGTTAATGCTGTTTGGGTGCTATTAATCTTGGTTACGTTAACACAGCGCACCTTATGTGAAAGTGAAATGTGGGGCTTTAAAATGAAAAAGCGCCGCCAATCGGCAGCGCTTTGTTTTACAGCTTAATCACTCTTTATAACTGAACCACTAAAAACTACAGCCGCGACAGGCTGATAGCGCATGTCGTAATTAGCTGCCCGCATTGCAACGTAACAGTATCAAGGCGTTGCGACAGGTGGATTAGTGCTAACTTCGAAAGTTACATTATTAAAAGTTTGTTACGGAGGGAGCAACACTTCTCGAAAAAGTATATTTTTCTATACCTAATTATAAAAAATAACCGTTATGCCCAAATTTTTCTCTGTAATTTAAATTAAATGGCGCTAATATAGCCAATATGCAATCAAATGGATTTGAACGCGGTGTTCCTGTCCGCAAATGTAAATGGAGTTAATAGTGCTTAAACGCAACCTTCAGTTAATCGCTTTATCTACCACGCTTGCTTTAGCAGCAGGGTGTAGCTCAACACCAAAAACAAATGCTACAGATATGGGGATGAACCTGCCCTCTTGGGTAACAAACCCAACAGTAGAGTCCGGTTTAGCAGCCTCATCTTGTGTAGCAGCATCAAACAGCTTTTCTATGGATAAAACTCAGGCTGCTACTATGGCACGTACTGAGTTGGCCGCCCAATTAGATGCTCGCGTATCTTCTCTACAAGAACAATATGCACAAACGGTATCTAGTGCTAGTGCCAGTACCACTAATACTGACTTTTCTACCGCCACTACCCAGTTCGTGAATCAAGCGCTTCAGGGCTCGAAAGTAACCAAGGTCGATTACGCTCAAATGGGTCAACAGAAAAATGTGTGTGCATTGGTCACTGTGTCTGAAGACAACGCAAAGAGATTATTTGAACGCGTTATCAATAGTGCTCCTACTAAGTTAAGTCCAGAAGATGAAACATTACTTTATCTGAACTTTTTAAAGTCGGAAAATCAGCTGTAGAACGGGTTTAAGTAATGAGTGAAAATCAGAGAAGTTCGGATGAGACTGACACAGCGCCTGGTCGCAAAAAATCTGTCTATGAATACTTTGTAGCAGGTGCTCTTGGTCTTATGGCTTTAGGTCAGTGGGGAGACACTAAAGACGTTATTGTTGAAGCCTGGCGACTTACTCTTTCTAACTTCACTCATCAATACGAATATCAGGCGTTAGACCGTATAAATGTAGGCAGTAATTTACGCTACATAAAAAACCTTATTGGCGAGCCGCAGTTAATCAAAACCAGTAAATACAATGATGAAATCAGCTTTGCTTATTACCTAAAAGAAAAATACATACTAACGCTGATAGTAGAAGAAAACCGTGTAAGTGCATACACCATCACAAGCCTAATTGATGACTTTGTGCCGCATAGCCTACTCACAAAGACCGCTAGCGACGACAAAACTAGCATTGCCGATAACTACGGCACTATTGAAGATTTCACACTAGATTTCAACAACATTGAATACCTTTTAGTTAAAGAAGAGCTTGGTAAAGAAAAGTTATTCGTTAACAACTACTTTGGTGCTATCAGCTACGGTGTCGAGGTACAACTGCCCAGTGAAGAACTACGAGAGATCTACAACACCTTAAATATGGATGAGACATCACCAGAGGCGTTAACAAAAGTGAGGCAGTTAACTACGAGAGCCATAAATAACTTTTACGGCGCAGGTGAAAATGACCTATCAGTCATTGCCGACTCAGTTTTAACCAACTTTGAATACTCTTTGTATTACAAGAAATAAGGACATACTTGCCATGTTGCGAAACAGAGTGTTAAAGAAGGCAGTTATTGCATCGATGCTGTTAAGCGCACCTTCAGTGGCGCAGCAGTCAAAGTTTGATGCCTATAAGGAAAAGCATAAAGAGAGGTACGAACGCTTTGCTAACGATTACTCTCAGCGGTATGAAGCGTTTAAAGAAAAGTTAATCGAAAAATGGGGCGTAGCTGAGTTGAGTTCAACCACTGAGTACGTGGCATATTCAAACGATAACAATATAAAAGTCATTGCTGATTTCGAAAAAGACACTATTGAGGTGAGTATTCGTGACGACGAATTCGACACACTTGATGAACAGGAAAAGAACGATCAAGTCAAAGCTGCGCTTGAAAGTACGCTAAAATTGTCAGCATCTGAAGCAAAAGAAGTAAACCCTGAGTTTGTCATTTTAGACGGTAACTCAGCAAAAAAAGCACACATTCCCACGCTAAAAAACAATAAAAGCGCAGCCCCTACCTTGCTTAACGCATTGGGAATAAAAAGTGATGCTGATTTAGCAAAATCGATAGTTGCTGCAAAGGCGATACCCGTAGAAAAACAGGCTGCATTAGTTACGCAACGAACTAAAGCTCGCTTAGAGAAGCAGATAAAAGAAGTCGAACAGTTTGCTTCAAGAGAAGATGTGCCGAAGCAAACAAAAGAACAAGCCACAAAAACAGTGGCGACGCTCACTACACAACTTAATGAAGTATCAGAAGCAAAAGTTGACGCAACAGCCAAAAACACGCGTTCTTATAAAATACAACTGCAGCGGGCGCGTTACGAAAAAGCAGCTGAATTTTTAAATGCCGTTTCACAACAGGCTTCACGTTGGCAAGTAGCCGAAGATACCCTGCTGGCAGTAATGGAAACCGAAAGCCACTTTAACCCCCTGGCCAAGTCACATATTCCCGCTTACGGGTTAATGCAAATTGTGCCCGCCACCGCAGGCGCAGATGTGAATAAGCAAGTATTTTCCAGTGATAAAAAGCCAACGCCTGAAGAGCTGTATGACAGCGAACGCAATATTGAATATGGCAGCGCATATTTCAATATTTTAATGACGCGTTATCTTAAAGAAGTTGAAAACCCCACCAGTCGTTTGTACTGCGCTATAGCCGCTTATAATACTGGCATAGGTAACCTCTCAAAAGCGTTCAACAATGGTAAGCACGGCAGAATGGCAGCAATTGAGAAAATTAATCAGATGACGCCAGAACAAGTGATGCAAGTAATAAAAAGTAAAACACACACTGAAACGCAGCGCTATTTAGACAAAGTATTAGGCAGTAAAGCGTACTTTTCACAACACATTTAGCGTCGAGGTTAGATAATGCGACAACTACTTTACCTTTTGCTGTTTGCCGTATCTTCCGCAACGGCCGTTGAATTACCGCCAGATTCAGAAAAATACATTTATGGCATAGGTACCGACACCAGCTACGACCTCGCGCAAAAAGCGGCCATGGCAGATATCGTGATGAAACTGGCTACAAGGGTAAACGTAAGCACCAAAATCAACCAAACAAAACAGTCTAATAGGACCCAAGTTGATGCTCAGTCACAAGTAATAGCTGAGAGTCGAGGTATAGAGCTACCCAATGTAGAGGTCATTGATTCTAACCAAAAGAATAATTTTTGGCAGGTCCTTGTACGGGTTGAACGAGAGCAAGTTAAACGCGCTATAAAACATCAACTCGATACCATAAACAGTGACTTACAGTTTATTCTTGAAGAATTTGAGAATTATTACGCGCCTTCGTGTTTTTATACGTTAAGTAATGAAGAAAATAAAAGAACACTGCTTAACGAGTTAATACCAGCATACATAGGCATTGGCAGTGAAGATGGCGCTGAAACCCAGTTTAACAGCACTATTAACACTTTCGACCGCACTTACAAACGCTGCAAAAAGCGCAACCGTTACACCCTAACCTTCTCACAGCCTGTAACTAGCACACTAAAAAATTCAACGAAAGCGCTGTTGAAAAAGCAAGGATTTGACGTGGTTAGTAAAGGTGAGAACACGGGGAGCGTGCAGTTTAATATAAAAGCCAAATCTTCAATGTTTAAAGAGACGCACTTCACCATTTTAACCGCTGAAATCCTTGTTTTTGATGAAAGGGAATCATTGCAATTTAAAGATTCTTTCAAAGTAAAAGGCGCCTCTTTCAAATCTAGCAGTGAGTCTGTTGCTAGAGCAGAGCAAGCGTTACTGCAACGCGTGAAACTAAAATAAAAATCTAAAGGTACTGAGAGAATGAGAAAAGCACACTACTTAACTAGTTTAGCCGCTGCACTTACCATCACAGCGTGCAGCTCTACTACCCCAACGGCGTTGCCAACTTACCCTGATTTTAATATACCAGCATTGCCTGGCACACCAATTGATGCAGGCAACGTTCAAAGCAATAAGCTTTTAGTTGCACCAGGCGTAAAAAGCGATGTACCGTCATTCATTCAAAGTATGTTTGTAGACAATATGACTGCGTTTGTTAACGAAAGTGGTTCCGAAGTTATAGACCGACAGCTAGCACAACGCTTCATTGATGAAATTCAGTTAAAAGAAAACTTATCAGAAACCTACGAAGCCTACCAAGGACCTGTAGAAGCAAAGTTTTTGATCATTCCGACAATTACAGACTATTCTTGGAGTAGTGAATACGAAAAAGCAGACTCACGCAAAAACAAAGACGGAGAAACCATCCGTTACCCAGCCGAGTGCGACTACACAGGCAAAGTGAAAGGAAATGTTCAAATTCGCGCGTTGCCTTCGATGAAACAGATTATTTCAGTAAACCTAACTGGCAGAGAAAGCGGCTCAAAAGAAAACCCGCCAAGCAAAAAATGTGACGAGACAAGCATGATAAATGGCGCAATTAAGGGCGCTATTGCTGACCTATTGGTAAAAGGTGACGATGACTATATCACGCTGAGCAAGTATGTAAGCTCGCAAGGTATGATCACCGGAGCTAAAAAGGCCGAAGGTGAAATATACTTCGAAACAAACTTAGGCCGTTTACATGGTGCGAAAGAAGAAGCTGCCGTTGCTATTTATCAAGAAATTGATGGTGAGTTAGTGAAGATTGCTTCGGGCGAAATGGTAGACAAAGACAATGTTTTTAACAGTAAGTCTTACATTAAAGTAGAAGGTGATAGCGTAGAACGCATTAAACGCGGCATGATTGTAATGCTTTCTGGTGAATGCACTGGCTTTGGCTGTAAATGGAATAGCTCTTTAAAGAGCTTAACAAAGTAAATAGTCAAGCAATTCAAACTAAGCCTGCAACTCCTACTGCAGGCTTGGCTCTTTACAGTATTTCTTAAGCGGTCGAAGCGAGAACACTAAAGTCGCGCCGGTACTACCTAGGCTACTGGTCTCGGTTACGTTAACACACCGCACTTTATGTAAAAGTGAAATGTGTGGCTTTAAAATGAAAAAAGCGCCGCCAATCGGCAGCGCTTTGTTTTACAGCTTAATCACTCTTTATTACTGAACCACTAAAAACTACAACCGCGACGGCCTGCTGTGCGGGTCGCCTTCAATGTGATCTTTTGGTTCACGAGGTTTAGGTTTGGCCGCAATAGGCACTTCTTCTTCGCCTTCCTCATCAATATCCCACGTGCCCTCTTCGCTCCAAGGGTCGTCGTCTGGGAACTCGCCAATGTTAATTTCTTTTACTGAATAGTCTGGCTGATAGCGCATGTCGTAATTAGCAGCCCTTACTATGGCAATACACAGCATTAAAGCCACAGCTAATAGCGGTACGCCCCCTATTATTGATGCGGTTTGTAGTGTTTCTAACCCGCCAACAAACATAAGCACAATAGGCATAAAAGATAGCGCAAAGGCCCAGAATAAGCGGTTCCAGCGCAGTGGTTCTTCGTCTACTTCTTTTTGCACTACGGCTGCCAGAATGTAAGAAATAGAATCAAAGGTAGTGGCGGTGAATATTAGCGCCAATAGGGTAAATACAAAGATAACCACGTAGTCCATAGGCAGTGTGTGCAGCATGGCAAAAATGGCTGCGGTTGGGCTTTCTTGGTTAAGTATGGTGACTACGTCTAGTTCACCTGAAAGCTGTAAATACAGGCCGTAATTTCCCATTACCATGAAGAATAAAAAGCAGCCCATGGTGCCGAAAAACATAGAGCCCGCCACCATGGTTCGAATGGTGCGCCCTCTTGAAATACGCGCTATAAATAAGCCTACGCTAGGTGCAAATACCAGCCACCATGCCCAGTAGAATATGGTCCAATCTTGGGGGAAATGGGTGTTTTCGAAACCGTTGAATTCGGCGAAGGGTTCTAACCATGTGGCCATTTTTATAATGTTGCTAAGTACTCGGCCCAGGGCATCTAATCCTGTATTGGCCATAAACAACGTTGGGCCCACAATAAAGATGAACAGCAACAACCCAACTGCCAGCCAAAAGTTAATGTCTGACAGCAGCTTAATGCCTTTTTTAAGTCCAACATACGCGCTGTAGCCGAATATGGCGGTACAGGTTACAAGCACAATTACTTGGGTAGTTAGCGATTTAGGTACCCCGAAGAGTTCGTGTACCCCTTCGTTTATCATAGGTGCTGCCAAGCCAAGCGTAGTTGCCCCGCCGCCTAACATGCCGAATATAAAGCTGATATCGATGATTTTACCTAGCCAGCCGTGGGCCATTTTCTCGCCTATTACCGGCATTAGGGCTTCGGATATTTTTAGTACGCTGTGGTTACGCACGTAGTAGAAGTAAGCAATGGGTACTGCAGGAATAAGGTAAATAGCCCAAGCTAGCGGGCCCCAGTGAAATATACCGTAGGCCGCGGCCCATTTGGCAGCTTCTGGGGTTTCGCCTTCTATATGAAACGGTGGGGCTTGGTAGTAGTACACCCACTCAATCATTGACCAATACAAGATAGACGCCCCAATACCTGCGCAAAACAGCATGGCAGCCCAAGATACAGGTGAGAACTCGGGCTTTTCTTCAGGCTCGCCCAATTTTATTTGGCCAATGTCGCTAAACATGATGTAAACCATGAAGCCACCAGCACCCACTCCAAGTAAAAGATACAACACGCCGAGTTTACTGGTAACGAAGTCTTTGGCGGCTGCCACCCATTGTGCGCCCTGGTCAGGCCAAATGATAAGAGGAAGGGTGACGGCAAGAAGAAGAATAAGAGAGCCAAAGAAGGTTGGCTTATCAATAACGCTAAATGCGCTTTCCTGTTTAATGGTGGCCTTGGGTGAGGCCGCATCTCGGGTATTACTACTCATACACGATCCTTTGTTTTGTTTTTTATCGATGCCTTATGCGTTGAAGCTTTAAACGGGCAATCTTGTTAAACAGTTTATCAGAATTGAGGAATACATGTTTTGATGTGGCGTTGGAGCATGGTTTTACGTATAGCCTATTGCGTTATTGGTAGGTTAAGTTAAGCAAGTGGGTAGCGACGATTTAGCATATTTGTAAGACTGAACTAACAGACATTTGTGTGACTTTAACTTACCATTATAAATATTAGATTTGATTTATATTAATTCGCAGAATTTGCACCCTTGCAGGTTTCAGGAGAAAGAATTAGTGAACTGGACAACAACACCATTTGAGCCGCTAGCCGGTTTGGCAGGTGGGCTGCTTATAGGCTCGTCAGTGGTACTTTTATTGTATACGCTTGGCCGCATTGCAGGTATTTCAGGTATTGCCGCTGGCGCAATGACTCAGCATGGCGCTGAGCGTTACTGGCGCTTAGCCTTTATAGCCGGCATTGTTTTGTCTGCCGTTCTGTACATGGTGTTTATTGGCGATTTACAGGTTCAAACCCAAATGAGCTCTGCATGGCTGGTAGTTGCTGGCTTGTTAGTGGGCTTTGGTACGCGCCTTGGTTCTGGGTGTACGTCGGGCCATGGCGTTGCTGGCCTATCTCGGTTATCGCCCCGCTCTATTGTGGCAACCGTTACCTTTATGGCGGCTGCCATTGTGACCACAAATATCATCAGACACCTGTAAATTACCGAGGAGCATATTCTTATGAGAGCAATTATCGCCTCGCTTATTTGTGGGCTTTTATTTGGCTTTGGCCTTATTGTATCGGGTATGAGCAACCCTGCCCGCGTGCTGAACTTTTTAGACTTCAGTGCCAACTGGGATGCTACGTTAGCTTTTGTAATGGGCGGCGCTATCTTAGTGGCGGCACCTGGCATGTATTGGGTGCGCAAGCGCAACAAACCCTTGCTTGCGAATAAGTTTGATATTCCTACCAGCAAAACCATTGATACAAAGCTAATTCTAGGCTCTGCGACTTTTGGCACTGGCTGGGGGATTAGCGGCTTTTGCCCAGGGCCTGCCGTAGTAGCGTTTGCTTCGCTTCAAACTGATGTGCTGTTGTTTGTAGGTGCTATGATTGTCGGCATGCTGGCCCAGCATTGGTTGAATGCTAAAAAAGGCTAATAAGTAAGAGAGTGAAAGACCCAGATATGTAGTTCTATTCATTCTGTTATTAATTACAAAGCGCTTCATGCATTTATCCCTTAGAGGGTATAACATTGACATTATCCCCTTCTGGGGATAATGTTTATAATATCCGCTAGAGGGTATAGAGCACATAGGCCGCGCTGATGATATATAACTCAAAGCAACTCGCTAATTATTTGAAGCTTGTAAGAAATCAAAATAACTGGTCTCAAGCCGAGGTTGCAAAGCGCATTGGCGTTAAACAGAGCACCCTATCTAACTTCGAAAACGACCCCGAACGCTGTCAAATTCAAACTGTCTTTAAAATATTGCAGGCCTTAGGGCTAACAATGAACATCATGCCAAATACCCCTCATCATACATCGCAAAATGAGGATTGGTAGATGGCTACGCTTCAGCTGTATATGAACCAAGAACATGTTGGTGAGTTAATCATGCGCAGTGATGGTGCTCATCAATTGAAATATGTTCCGTCATGGTTGATTAATACCAAAGCTCGCCCTCTGTCGCTTTCGTTACCGTTACAAAAGCAACCTATTACTTCAGAACACGTTTATAATTATTTCGACAACTTGCTTCCCGACTCTAAACGTATTCGCGAACGTATAATTAAACGCTTTAACGCCGCGTCAAATAGACCGTTCGACTTACTTGCAGAGATTGGCAGAGACAGTGTTGGCGCCCTCACAATAGTAGCAGCTGAGTCCCCAGGAAAGTTTGCTAAGTTAGATTATGAGCCATTAAGTGATAACCGCTTAAAATCTCTGTTACTCGCTTATAAGTCCGATATGCCTTTAGGTATGACAGAACACGAGGATTTTAGAATATCAGTGGCTGGTGCACAGGAGAAAACCGCCCTTCTACAGCAAAATGGACAATGGTGCGTGCCCAAGGGTTTTACGCCCACCACTCATATAATCAAATTACCTATTGGTGAAATAAAAGGCCCAGACTTTACGCTCGACCTAAGTGATAGCGTGGAAAACGAATGGCTATGCCTAGAATTAGCTAGAGAGGTAGGATTTGCAGTCCCCACTGTGGATATTATTAATATCGATGATGTAAAAGCGCTTTCGGTGGAAAGATTTGACCGTCGTTGGACTGCAGATAAAAGCAAAATTCTGCGTATTCCTCAAGAAGACATGTGTCAGGCTCATGGCATATCACCATCTATAAAGTACGAGGCTGAAGGTGGTCCGGGTATTAAAGAAATAATGGCATTGTTAATGGGGTCGAGTAATGCGCTGGACGATCGTGACACCTTTATGCGCTTTCAAGTTTTTCAGTGGCTGATAGGTGCTACAGATGGCCATGCAAAAAACTTTTCAATATTTCTTAATGCTGGTGGTACATATCGACTTACACCATTTTACGATGTTTTATCCGCCTACCCTCTTGTTGGAAAGCGGGGGCTAAATATAAGAGGTTTAAGCCTAGCAATGGGGCTTGATGCATCAAAAGGTAAAAAGCGAAAAATTGATCAAATATTCCCCAGACATTTTCTCGCAACTGCGAAAAACAATGGATTTGACACAACGCGCATGCAAAACATTATGCAAAAGTTTGTAACAGAGCTTCCTGCCGCAATCGATAGATTGAAACTAAGGATGAACGAACAAGTACCGCAACATATTCAGTCCGCAATCTTCGAACAAAGCTTAAAACGGCTTAAGAGACTCAAACGTATTTAGCAATACCTATAAGCTTTCCCAATATATTGAGGAATAACAGCTTTTAGAAACTGCCTACATCTATGCTTTACTTTTTTGTATTTTGATTCCCTTTCAATAAGCCTACCCCCAATGCGGCCATGATAACGGCAACCATACCATTCAAATAGTTGAAAAAGGCATAGGGCGCATAGTCGAGTACGTCAACGCCCAGGGTGGCAGAGTAGAACGCACCGGCGGTTGTCCACGGAATAAGGCCTGTGGTCATGGTTGCCCCCTCTTCTACCGACCGTGATAACACGGCACGGTCAAGATTCTGCTGTTCATATTTTGGTTTAAACAGTTGGCAGTTTAGAATAATAGAGATGTAGGCCTCGCCCATAGCTAGGTTACCTAAAAAACCTGATGCTATAGTCACTGCAATTAAGGTTGCCGTGCGCTTTACCCGAGTGATGATGCCGGCCAACAGCGCCGATAAAAAGCCTGCTCCGTGTAATATTCCGCCTAATGCGATTGCCATTAAGGCAAGGAGTAACGTCCAACTCATACTGCTGATACCGCCCCTACCTAAAAGCGCATCTAAATTCTCGATGCCCGTATTTTGCGGGGTGTTTTCCCAAAGCGCGTTAAGCACGTTAACGGTGTTGGCATCTTGGTAGAAAATGGCGATGATAACGGCAAGCAAAATACTGCACGACATGGTCACTTCAGCCGGCACTTTTTTAATGCTTAGTACTGTAAGCAATACTAGAGGTAACAGTGTTATATAAGGTGCAAGGTTATAGTGGCTGGCAAGCGCTGCTTTAATTTCAACTATCTGTTCAACATTTAAATTCTGGTTTGCGTAGCTGAACCCTATTACTAAGAAAATAACGAAAGTGAGAAGAAAACTAGGCAGCGTAGTAAGTAACATGGCGTACATATGCCGATAAAGGTTGGTGCCCGCACTCATGGCCGCAAGGTTAGTGGTATCAGAAACCGGAGACATTTTATCGCCAAAGGTTGCCCCGCATACCACCATGCCCGCCACAATAGGAGGCGGTATGTTCATGGCAGCGCCAATGCCCATTAGTACCACGCCCATAGTACCCACTGTTCCCCACGATGTGCCCGTAGCTACCGACATTACCGCACACAAAATTAATCCCACCGCTAAGAATATGCTCGGGTTAAGCCAGCTTAAACCGTAATAAATTAACGTTGAGATAGTGCCGCTTTGCATAAAGCTGGCGATAACCATGCCTATAAGGATAAAGATATAAATTGCCGGCATGGCCCGGGTTAATGCGCTGGTCATTAATTCGCGGATTTGTAGGTATGTGTACCCCAAACTAAACGCATTAACACCGGCCCAAAGTAAACATACAAATATGAGCGCATGCAGGCTAATACCTAGGCCAAACAACCCACCCGCTATTAGCGCGACAATAACGCTAAAACAAACCAGTGACTGAGCAAAACTAGGGTGACGTAAAGACTGAGGCGACATGAGGGCTCGTTGATACGTTTGAAAAAATGGAAGTAGTGAAAAACAGTATAGCGACTTTGCTATGCGTTGGAATGACTTTAACGTTGGATAGGCTTGAAAGACGCACAATGCTTCAGAAAGAAATGGCCCGCCCTAGAGGATTCGAACCTCTGACCTCGGCCTCCGGAGGGCCGCGCTCTATCCAGCTGAGCTAAGGGCGGTTTGTAGATCCAGTGAGATAATCACCGAGCGTTTCCAACAAGGAATACGCGACTGCACGTATGCTGCAAACGGGGCGTAATAATACTGACGCCACGGGCTGGCTTCAACTCATTTATTAAAATCTCTTTAGATGGCTTGGCATAAGTGTTAAAAATCCTTACTTTTTATGGGTAATTGGCCTCAAATAGTTGTTCAGCCCCAATTAACCGTTATAATCTGGCCAGTTATATTTTAAACAAATTCATCATTGCCTGGAGACAGATGTGAAATTAAAGACTTGGTTAACTGTTGCTGCTACTGCGCTAACTGTTTTTGCAGCACAAGCACAAGAAATGAGTAACGATGAAATTGCCGATCGCATTAAGCCGGTAGGTCAAGTACATGTTGCAGGTGCAGCGGCAGAAGGTAGTGCAGCTGCAGCTGGCGGTGCAAAGTCTGGTGAAGACGTATACAACTCTGCATGTGTAGCTTGTCACTCTGCAGGTGTTCTGGGCGCTCCTAAAGTTCACGTTGCAGCAGACTGGCAGCCTCGTTTGGACGAGCGCGGTCTTGACGGTGTATGGCAAAACGCTCTGAACGGTATCAACGCTATGCCTCCTCGCGGTACCTGTGGCAACTGTTCTGACGACGAAATTAAAGCCGCTATTGAGTACATGATTGAAGGTATCTAATACCTACACGATCACAACAACTTGATGGAAAAAGTAGCGTTTTACCCTCTAATCGGGTAAGTTAACCCGTTGGGAAACGTTACTTTTTTTACTGGCGAGCGGAATGTCACAAGATTCGACGCAACACGAGTTGACTGAAGAAGAACTGCGCGAACTTATACCGCAGCTTCAACAACTCACCGACAAATATAAGCGCGCTGAACGTGTTCAGAAGGCGCTTTTTGATATTTCCGAACTTGCCAGCTCTGTAAGTCACCTAAACCGCCTTTACTCCGCTATTCACGAAATCATTGCCGATTTCATGAACGCCGACAATTTCTTTGTAGCCTTTTACGAACCTGAAAGCAACGTTGTCGACTTTGCCTATTTTATAGATGAATTCGACGAACAAACCGTTCCACAGCTTCCTGCCGAGTCTTTAATGGACGGTATGACCGGCTATATTCTTAGAACCGGCAACTACCTTTTTTACAAACGCGACGAAGAAGAAACCTTTGCCTCTGAACACGATATTAAGCTGGTAGGCTCTCAACCTTTTGAACTACTAGGCGTTCCCCTAAAACGCGGTAGCCAAGTGATTGGGGCAATGGTTGTACAAACTTATGATGAGGGTGTGCACTACAGCCAAGAAGATCTAGAGGTTTTGCTTTTTGTTTCCCAGCATATTGTTACCACGGTAGATAGGGTAAAGAACCGAGAGCTTACCGAACGCACCATTCGCGAACGTACCCGCCAACTTCGAAAGATTAACGACGACCTTCAAGAAGAAATTTTAGAACGCCAAAAAGTAGAGTCATTACAGCAAGCGCTGTTTGAAATCTCTGAGTTGGCGGCAACTCTTGAAGGCGATATGAATGCCTTCTACTCAAGCCTTCACGATATTCTTGCACGGCTTATTAGCGCGCCGAACTGCTACATTGCTATTCTCGACAAAGAGAAAGAGATGCTGGAGTTTCCTTACTTCAGCGACTCCAAAGAAAAAGATATCAGTGCTAGACCGCTTGGCTTAGGGCTTACCGAATATGTATTACGTACGGGCCAAGCCGAGTTGATAAACCCACCCAAGGTGTTGGAACTTGCTGAGTCGGGTGACATTGATGTTTCTGTTGCTCAGACCATGCTAAATAGCGCTAACTCTTGGCTTGGTTCTCCCCTTGTTGTTGAGGGCGAAATAGCTGGTGTTATAGCGGTTCAAACTTATGGCAAGCTGGCAAAATATAATGCTCGCGACCAAGAGCTTCTTCGCTTTGTATCGCACCATATTGCGGTAGCCATTGAGCGCAAGCGCAACACCGAATCGATGCAGCGCTATAACATTGAGCTTGAAGAGCGCGTGAAAGAGCGCACCGCAGAGCTTAACCGCGCGAACAAGTTTTTAAAGCAGCAAATTGAAGAGCGCAAAGAGATTGAGCTTAAGCTAATTCACGACGCCCACCACGACTCGCTAACCGATTTACCCAACCGCGCTATGTTCACAAGCCGGTTAGAGCTAGCCGTAGCTAGCAAGCAACGTTACAGCGATAACTTATTTGCGGTGTTATTTATCGACTTAGACCGCTTTAAAGTGATTAACGACACGCTAGGTCACCACGCGGGCGACGAGTTTTTAATTGAGGTCGCAAGACGTATTGCGCTGTGTATTCGCGGCCACGACTTACTTGCTCGCCTAGGTGGTGATGAGTTTGTTGTTCTGCTGGATAACTTTGAAGATGTGGCAGATGTTGAAGAAGTAGCCAGCCGTATTATTTCATCAATTTCAGAGCCGTTCTTACTAGATGGTCGCGAAATGTATTCCGGCGCCAGCGTGGGTATTGCCCACCTTGAAACCTATTATCGCAGTGCGGATGAAGTGCTAAGAGACGCTGACGCCGCCATGTACCAGGCTAAAACACTTGGCCGAGGCCGTTACGTGATGTTTGATAAGAGCATGCGCGAAAGACTAATAGAAGAGCTGGAGCTTGAGAATGAATTCAGGCGGGCCCTGCGTGAAGAAGAGTTTGATTACTTTTTGCAGCCTGTGATTGACTTAAATGACAAGAGCACGCTGTATAAGGAAATGTATATTCGCTGGTCTCACCCAGCCTACGGCAAAATAGCCCGCGAGCAATTTAGACAAGTGGCAGAGCACAGCGGCCTAACGCTAGACCTTGATTTATTTCAGCTAAACAAAGCGTGCGAGTTACTCAACCACTACAAGAATACCGATGAGCCTATTAACAAAATAGCGGTTAATGTGTCGATTAACCATTTATTACAGGCTTCTATGGTTAATCAAATGATAGATGTAATTGCAGCATCTGACATTACGCCAAGCCAGCTTGTGTTTGAGTTTGACGAAAATGACTTAAATCGGCGTTCGCAGTTTATCTTACCGGCAATTAAAAAGCTTAAACGCGCTGGCGTAACGCTTGTTCTTGATAACTTTGGTAGCGGATTAGCCTCGCTAAGTTATCTGTTTGCTTACCCCTTTGACTTCATAAAAATTGATCACCGATTTGTAAAATCACTCCCCCGTTCTCAGCGTAACTTGAAGCTTATTCAATCGGTGATGCTGATTTCTGAACACTTGAAGTTTCAGGTTATAGCCGAGGGTGTGGATTCTCGAGCCCAGCTTGACGCCTTGAATGAAATTGAGTGTTCATATGGTCAGGGCAAGATATTAAAGCACGCAAAAGTGCTCGATATAGCATTGCTTGCTGGCTAAAAGTAAGTACTTACTTGCACCTCTAATCATACTATTTTTTCCCTAAAATACCTCTTAGGTTAGCAATACCTACCTGAGCTTTTTGCTGGCGCTCTTCTTTTGTTGCCTTTGGCTTTTGATTTTCCCACTGTACATCGTCGGGCGGCAGCTCGAATAAAAAGCGGCTCGGCTCTGGATTAATCACTTCACCAAACTGACGGCGTTCTTTGGCAAGGCTGAATATAAGCTCGCGCTGGGCGCGAGTAATTCCCACATAAGCAAGTCGGCGCTCTTCTTCTACATTGTCTTCATCAATACTGCTTTGGTGCGGCAACAAGCCTTCTTCCATGCCCACTAAGAATACAATGGGGAATTCCAAACCTTTTGAAGCGTGTAGCGTCATTAACTGAACTTGATCCCCTTCCCCGTCGTCTTCGCCGCGCTCCATCATGTCGCGCAATATCAGACGGTTCACCACTTCGGTTAATGTCATGGGTTGGTCTAGATCATTGCCTTCCAGCATATCGTTAACCCAACCGAATAAGGTACTTACGTTGGCCATAGCCATTTCCGCAGCCTTGGGGCTGGCGCTGGTTTCATAAAGCCATTCTTCATAACCCATGGTGCGGATCATGGTGCGCACTGCATCTGCAGTGTTGCCACGTTCGGCGTTGTCCGACAGCTCAACTACCCAGCGAGCAAAGGTGGAAACCGAATGAAAAGCTTTGTCGGGCAGCACGCTGTTTAAGTTAGGGTGCGTTGCGGCTTCAAACATAGACACGCCCAAACTATTAGCAAAGTTGCCTAACTTTTCTAGCGTAGCACGCCCTATACCACGCCCTGGCGTGTTTATTATACGCAGTAAAGCGTTATCGTCATCCTGATTCACCAGTAGCCGTAAATAGGCCATGATGTCTTTCACTTCGGCACGGCCAAAGAACGACATACCACCGCTTATTTTGTACGGAATGCGGTTACTCATTAACAGCTTTTCAAAAATACGACTTTGGTGATTCCCGCGATACAAAATGGCGTAGTCTTTAAACTGGGTGCGGTTCATAAACTTGTGCGCCAGCAGTTCTGCCACCACGCGCTCACCTTCATGCTCTTCGTTCTTCGCCTCTATCACTTTTAGCGGCTCGCCATACTGCAACTCAGAGAACAAGGTCTTATCGAACAAGTGTGGGTTGTTCTGAATAAGAATATTCGCACAATGCAGAATACGACCTGACGAGCGGTAGTTTTGCTGCAGCTTAATCACGTTTAATCGCGGAAAGTCCTGTTGTAACAGGTGCAGATTTTGTGGCTTAGCGCCACGCCATGAATAGATAGACTGGTCGTCGTCGCCAACCACGGTAAAGCGTGCACGCTCGCCAACTAATAACTTTACTAACTCGTACTGACTAGTGTTGGTATCTTGGTATTCATCCACCAGCAGATAGCGAATTTTGCTTTGCCATTTTGCTCTTATCGTTTCGCTGCTTTTTAAAAGCAGCGTGGGCAGCAGAATAAGGTCGTCAAAATCTAGTGCGTTATAGGCTTTTAGGTTGTCTTGGTAGCGCTTATAGGCTTCTGCAAATTCTCTTTCGCCTGTGCTGGTTGCTGACTTTAATAAGGCATCGGGCAAGATAAGATCGTTTTTCCAGTTCGAGATACAGCTTTGCAGCAGCTGAAGCTGATCTTTATCGCCATCGAGGGTGTCGGACGTAAGGTCATTAAGCAAGGCAAACGAGTCTTTATCATCGAACAGCGAGAACCCCGGTTTTAGGCCTAAATCTTTTACATGGGCTTTGATAATGGTTAAGCCCATGGTGTGAAAGGTAGACACCTTTAACCCTCGCGCCTCTGGCTTACCCAAGGTTTGCGCCACACGTTCTTTCATTTCACGTGCTGCTTTGTTGGTAAAGGTTACCGCCGCAATATAGCGTGCTGGCATATCGCAGTTTCTAACTAAATGAGCAATCTTGTTGGTAATTACACGAGTTTTACCACTGCCCGCCCCAGCCAGCACCAAACATGGGCCAGACACATAGGTTACGGCAGATTCTTGAGCTTCATTTAGTTTCATTTAATTCCTAAGACAACGTACGTTTGGGCGTAACACGGTTTTCATTGCATGTCGCGACGATACCGATAGAATAGCTTTCATATTTTGAGCTGCGCATTATAAGGGAATTCCATGTTGGATCCGAAGAAACTCGAAGATTTAGCGAAACAAATTGCTGATGTCGTACCACCAGGCGTTAAAAACATGGCTGAAGAAGCAGAAGGCCGAGTGAAAACAGTATTGCAGTCGCAGCTGTCGAAACTTGATTTAGTGACTCGCGAAGAGTTCGATATTCAAAGCCAAGTGCTTATTCGCACTCGCGAAAAGCTAGACGCTATGGAAAGTCGCATTGCCGAGCTTGAAGCGAAACTAGCAGAAAAGTAGTTGTTCACAGCTTATAGAAAACTCAAAGCGCCTTCATGGCGCTTTTTTGTTGAAGCCGATAAAATAAAGAATGCTCTTCTGTCTTTGCAAAAGCGCAGAATAAAAGAAACGTTACATCAAGATCTCTAAACCTTTCTGCTCAACAAGACTCAGAAGCTTTAAAGAAGTACCTCGAGGTTTTTTGTTCCCCTGCTCCCACTGCTTGATTGTAGATGGCGTGATATTTAAATAGGCAGCAAAAACAGCTTGGCTTACTCTGGCTTTTTCACGGATTGCTTTTATCCGCTGTCCATCATATTGCTTGAGTTTGGGTAAACACAATGCATCAAACTTATGCATAGTCTGCTTATCCATTACTCCGGCTTCGCTCAAATCTTTTGCAGTACTATGTACCACATCTAAAATGCCTTCTTTCACCTTATCTCACCTCTTCAATACTACCTGAATCAATAGCTTTCTTAAGCTTTTCCTCGCTGTAGTTCAGTAGCTCTTTAGCTAAGAGTTTTAAAGACTTCATCTCTTGAACCACTTCAATTTATATATGCGTATAGATTCCATTCAACACCTAAAGTATAACACTTAGTAGCATACTTTGTGCACGAGTTTTAAATACATTTAGTGAGTAAAGCTCGTGCCTATAAAAGCTAGTAAATACTTTAGACTGGCTATAATTCAGTTATAAGGGGACATTGGTACAGGTTAAAGTTTGCTGTTGGTAAGTTTTACCTTACCAAACAAAAATGCAGCGCCGTACCAAGCGTAATGGCTAAACCAATGTAGTGGTTTTCAATAAACGCGGTGAAACAGCCTTCTCGCTGGCGGCGTTTAATAAGCTGATATTGGCGCACGCATAGCAAAGCAGAGAACAGCACGGCCGTGTAGTAAGGCCATGTCGCATTGATTGTTAAGCCTATGCACCACAAAATGGTTAGCGCCAAGGCCTGCAACATCATCACAATTAATACGTCGTTTTTACCGAACAATATAGCGGTAGATTTAACGCCTATTTGCAAATCGTCGTCGCGGTCTACCATGGCGTACATGGTGTCGTACGCTACTGTCCATAGTAAGTTAGCAATGAACAACCACCAAGCGTACGTTGGTACAGTTTCTAGCACAGCCATAAAAGCCATGGGAATGGCCCAGCCAAATGCCGCGCCTAATACCACCTGCGGCAAGTGGGTATAACGCTTCATGAAGGGATAGCTTGCAGCGAGCAAAAGCGCTACAACAGATAACGCGATAGTTTGCCAGTTAAGAAACAGCACTAACACAAACGCAATGACGATCAGTGCGCCAAATAACTGCAGCGCTTGTTTTGGTTTAACTTCGCCTGTTGCCAAGGGGCGCTGTGTTGTGCGCTTTACGCGTCCGTCCACTTTTCTATCAGCATAGTCATTGATAACGCAGCCTGCTGAACGCATTACGACTACGCCAGCCACAAAGATAAGCGTAATACCTAAAGGCGGTAAACCTTGCGCCGCCATTAGCAGTGCCCACAATGTAGGCCATAGCAGTAAATAAATACCTACAGGTTTATCTAGGCGCATAAGTCGCGCGTATGCATTCCAATTGTGTTTCATAATTGTTGTTCGCTTTCTTTTTCGCTTGTCGCTGACTGACCGTAAGCCGGAGAATGAGGAAGAAAAACCTCTGCCACTATCATGCTGTAGTTATCTAACGTAAACAACGAGCGTCTTCCCCACAAGGTTTGGTTACTATTGATGCCAAACTGAGAGGCTTGGGCAGTACACAATTGGAACTGTGAACGGGTGAACCGCGTGTCGTTAAACAAACGTTTTCCCAGTGGCTCGCGGCCTAAGTCAGAAAGCTCACTGTCTACAAATGCTTGAGGAATAATAGATCGTGCAAACACCCAAGGTTGATGATTGCCACACAGTAGGATTTCCCGAGCTTGATAGCTAGTGCTGCCGTTATTGTGTAGTAACGATAACTCATTGTCGTGAGGTATTTGCGTGCGCTGCCCAATAAGCTCCAGCGAAAAATGATCACTTAAGGATTGCACTCGCTCGGTTAATGACCCTGTGTCTAACAACCAGTTTTTCAGATGTGCATTAGGAATTGTGATGCCAGAAGGTGCTTGCCAGTCAACCGCCAAACCCACTGGAAAAGTGGCATTAAAACTCACACGAAAAGCCCGAATAATGAATCTGTTAGTATGATAACACGTCATGTGAGAATATTTTCACTTGGTTAAACTTTTGCAGTAGTGTGTTTGATCAGAGATTTGCTACACTACCAAGTGAATTTATTACTTTGGTGTTTCGGACTCCACTATGTTTAAGTCACTAGTTTTACGTGTATTTGCGGTTAGTTTTTTTGTTTTAGGGTGCAATTCAGCGCTGGCACAAGATAAAGCCAACTATGCTTATTTGGGCTTAGAGCCAGAGATTGTTACCAACTATATTAGCGACAGCGCACAAAAGCTGGGGTATGTTCGCGTGTCGGTAGAATTGATGATTCACGATGTAAACCAACTGGAAATCGCTGAACACCATATGCCGCTACTACGCTCTACCGCCATTGAAATTTTCGGGCAGCAGCCAGCAGAGAAAGTAAAGTCGCTCACCGGCCGTGAAGATATTCGTCGCGCTATTTTAAAAGCGCTTCAAGAGCACATGCAGCAAGAAACCGGTGGTGAAGTAATTAAGAACGTAATTTTTACTAAGTATTTGTACCAAGGTGCTTAGGCAGAATAAAAGCTGCCTAAGTCAACAGAAAAGCGAGCTTTTAACCAGCTCGCTTTTTTGTTTCTATAGCAGTTTTACCGTTTTTATTAGCGTTTAATACGCTAATTATCTAGGTAAGCGCGACGTGCTATCCCATACCTATATGCTGCAGTACTCAACACTTTAGTACCTTTTTAAGCTAAGGCCTGCGCTGACTAACTGCTAACGCTTTGCAGAACCCAAGCTTAGTATGGCGGCAAGTAGGCAGCCTGAAATAAGCCCCGCGGTATGCGCAGCATTTGCCATGCTCACCCACAGTATGTCGGCATAGCCAATTACCAACCAAACCAGCATAAAGCCTACAATAGAGTTTGGTAACGACAGCCCCCAACTAGGGCGCAGCCAGCCAAGCCACCACACGAAGCCCATCACCGCATATACCACACCAGACAAGCCGCCAAACAAGAATAGATTACCTTGTACAGGGTCGCTAAATAGCGCTTGTGCAGCATTTGAAATTGTGGCTGATACTAAAAATACAATAAGCAGCATGCTGATACCTAAAGTACGTTCAATTTTGGCCCCCAGCATGCCCCACCACAATAAATTGAATATGATGTGAAGTGCAGAGAAATGGATGAACGCTGGGCCAAGCAGCCGCCACCACTCGTGATTTTCTGCCAAGACAGAAAACGGCTGCATCAATAAGTGCTGTGCAATGGGGGCAAATAACCCAAATAAAGACAATAGGTAAACAGCAGCACACAGCACAAACACCACAGAAGTAAACGGCGCTTTAACCGCATCGGACATTATTTTGCTAAACGAAAAGCCGCTACCTAATGGCGCTAGCTGTACGTTCTTACCACTGTCCCATGCCGCTTGCTGATATTTAGGGTTCGTTGGATTTGCTAAAAAGTCTTCTGCGATGACTTTTGCGCGGTCAACATGCTCATTGTTATCCAGCACAACCACAAACTCTTTTTCATGCTGTACTACGTTGGCGTTGATATGCTGACTGGTTAAATAGTTGGCGAGAAGGTGCGCTGGACTTTGCTGATTAAACGCAATTAAAGGATGACCCATAAGCTAGTTGTTACCCCAAAAGCAAAAAGAGTGTGAAGCGATAAAGATGTACAAGAGCGTGGAATTTAGCTCTCGTCATTGACTCTTTATACTGAAATAGTGGAAGACCTGCAAAACATAAAATAAAGGTGCACATTGTGCACCTTTATAAAATCGCTATTCGGTGACTACCGGGTTCGCCTGTCGCCACGCTTCAAAGCCCCCGTCCATACTATAAACGGTCTCAAAGCCTTGCTGAGCAATCACTTGCGCAGCCTGTTGGCTGCTTACGCCGTGGTAACACACTACAACAACTGGAATATCTTTGGGTGTTTGGTCAATAAACGCTCCAAAGTTATCGTTGTTAAGCGGTGCCGCATTAGGCATATGGCCATTAGCAAACGATTGAGGATCGCGAATATCCACAATTGTTACGTCGCCTTGAAAGTTAGCCACGTCGTTTACGCTAATGTGTGAGAATGTTGTCATTATTGCCAATCCAAAATAACTTTACCTGAGTGTCCTGACCCCATGGTATCAAACCCTTTCTGAAAGTCATCAATGGAAAAGGTATGGGTGATGATGGGTGAAAGGTCCAGACCGCTTTGTAGTAAGCTCGCCATTTTGTACCAGGTCTCGAACATTTCTCGGCCATAAATGCCTTTTATCACCAAACCTTTGAAAATAACTTGGTTCCAGTCGACAGCAACGTCTTGCGGAGGAATACCCAGCATAGCCACTTTGCCGCCGTGATTCATCTTGTCGAGCATGTCTCTGAAGGCTACCGGCACACCAGACATCTCAAGGCCCACATCAAAGCCCTCTGACATACCCAGTTCGTCCATAACGTCTTGTAAGTTTTCTTTACTTACATCAACAGCACGCGTAGCCCCCATCTTTTCAGCAAGCTCAAGGCGATACGGGTTGATATCAGTAATCACTACGTGACGGGCACCTACGTGTTTGGCGACCGCAGCCGCCATAATGCCGATAGGCCCTGCACCTGTGATAAGTACATCTTCGCCTACTAGGTCGAAACTTAGCGCGGTATGAACGGCATTACCAAACGGGTCGAAGATAGACGCTAGGTCGTCGCTGATATTGTCTGGAATTTTAAACGCGTTGAAGGCAGGAATAACTAAATATTCGGCAAATGCGCCAGGGCGGTTTACACCCACACCTTCGGTGTTGCGGCACAAATGTACGCGGCCAGCGCGACAGTTACGGCAATGACCACAGGTAATATGACCTTCACCGGATACACGGTCACCTACTTCGAAGCCTTTTACTTCTTGCCCCATACCCACTACTTCACCCACGTATTCGTGACCGACGACCATAGGCACAGGAATAGTGTTTTGCGACCACTCATCCCAGTTGTAAATATGCATATCAGTACCGCAAATCGCGGTTTTGCGAATTTTAATTAGTAGGTCGTTGTGCCCTACTTCAGGCTTTGGCGTGTCTTGTAGCCAAATACCTTTTTCCGCTTTCGCTTTTACTAGCGACTTCATGAAATCACTCCCATTTCACGGCCTACTTCGATAAACGCATCGATGGCTTTATCAACGTGTTCAAGGCTATGACCTGCTGACATTTGCGTACGAATTCGCGCTTGTCCTTTTGGCACAACAGGGTAAGAAAAGCCGATAACGTAAATGCCTTTTTCTAACAGTTTGTCGGCCATTTCACTGGCTAAGCGGGCATCGCCCAGCATTACAGGAATAATAGCGTGATCTTTACCTGCAAGGGTAAAGCCCGCGTCTTCCATACGCTTGCGGAAATGGTTGGCATTTCGCCATAGATTAGCGCGTAACTCATCGCCTTCTTTCATCATTTCAAACACTTTTAACGATGCTGAAACGATAGGTGGCGCAACTGAGTTAGAGAATAGGTAAGGACGCGAGCGCTGACGTAGCCATTCAACAACTTCCTTTTTGCCTGACGTGTAACCGCCTGACGCACCACCAAGGGCTTTACCTAATGTACCGGTAATAATATCGACGCGACCCATTACACCGCAGTATTCATGGCTACCTTTACCGTTTTCGCCTAAGAAACCCGTAGCATGGCAGTCATCAACCATTACCATGGCATCGTATTTGTCGGCCAAGTCGCAGATTGAAGCAAGGTCGGCAATAACGCCGTCCATAGAGAATACGCCGTCGGTAGCAATGATTTTAAAGCGAGCGCCGTCAGCATCGGCTTGCTTTAATTGCTCTTCTAACGCTGCCATGTCGTTGTTGGCGTAACGGTAACGCTTGGCTTTACACAAACGTACGCCGTCAATGATACTCGCATGATTTAGCGCATCAGATATGATGGCATCTTCCGGTCCAAGAAGGGTTTCAAACAAACCTCCATTGGCGTCAAAGCAAGACGGATAAAGAATGGTGTCTTCGGTGCCTAGAAAGTCGCTGATAGAGGCTTCTAGTTGCTTGTGAATGTCTTGCGTTCCGCAAATGAATCGCACAGATGCTACGCCGAAGCCATGACTATCTAAGCCTTCTTTCGCCGCTTCGATTAAGCTTTCATTGTTTGCCAGGCCTAGGTAGTTATTGGCACAAAAGTTTATAACGTGCTCGCCACCAGCAACGCCAATATCCGCTTGTTGTTGCGACGTGATTACACGCTCTTTTTTGTACAAACCATCTTCTTTCGTGGCTTCAATTTGCGATTGCAAATGAGAAATAAATGCCGCAGACATGCCATTCTCCAAGTGTGGGTATATGAAAACCGCTAGTGTAATGAAAGCGCATGAAAGGGTACACACCCTTGCGCTGTATTTAATGGGTTTGTCGACTAAGTTTGTAAATTATTCAGCACACTCACAAAAAAGGTTAAATCACGCTAATTTGTTTTAAGTGCTAGGCAAAGTCTTTCCAAAAGCCGTTTTCTACTTTGTCTTTTAATGTGTCCCAAAGGTTTACTTCAGGTATAGGTCGGCTAATAAGATAGCCTTGGCCCTGATGGCAGTCAAAATGACAAAGCAGCTCGTACTGCTCATTGGTCTCAATACCTTCAGCTACCACCTGCATGCCCATATTACGCACCATGGATATGGTGGAATGCACAATGTTTCTGTCATCTGCACTGCTGGCGATGTTGGCAACGAAAGAGCGATCTATTTTTATAAAGTCGGCGGGCAATGATTTTAGGTAGCTTAGGGATGAATAGCCGGTTCCAAAGTCATCAATCGCTAACATGCACCCCATATCACGTATGGTTTGCATTATACCCGTAGCCCGTTTGATATCTGAGACCAACACGGTTTCAGTTAGCTCTAGGCAAACTTGGTCTGGAGCGATATCGTTTTTAATAATTTGATGCTGTAAAAACTCGGGCAAGCTGGGGTCGAGGAACTGCCCCGCTGATAAGTTAATCGCCACCTTGATATCGGGGTAGCCGCTGTTTTTTAGCTCGTTAACTAGATGGGTGGAGCGCGTGATCACCCAATAATCTAACTCGAGCATAAATGACGTATTTTCAAGCAGAGGGATAAAGTCGCCTGGCGATATATGCCCTTTTTTAGGATGATACCAGCGTAGTAGTGCTTCAAAGCCCATGAGCTTGCCGCTGTGCATGTCTATTTGCGGTTGCAAGGCAAGGCTAAACTGATTGCCTCTTAGCGCTTCGCGAGCTTCAGATTCTAATTCAACCTTTTGCATTACCTTAAGGTTCATAGTGGCGTCGTATACTCTAAACTCAGCACCTTTCTTCGCTTTGGCTTCGTACATCGCAATATCGGCATGGCGCAGCAGCTCTACCGGTGTAGCGCGGGAGTGATTAGTAATGGCTATTCCAATGCTGATTGAAACATAAAAAGTAACGCCGTCGACAATAATGGGCTCTTGAAACTCGTCGATAATTTTTTGCGCGACCGTATCGACATGTTTTTTGCTCTCTATATTCGACAGCAAAATAACAAATTCATCGCCCCCAAACCGCGATGCAATATCAGACTCCCGAATAGGACGGGAAATTCTCATTGCCGCAGCTTTAAGCAGCTTGTCGCCGACATCGTGCCCATGGCTATCGTTAACTTTTTTAAAGTCATCTAAATCCATAAACATGAGCGCTACTAGCCTGTCATCTCGAATTGAGCTGGCTAGTTGTTTTTCAATTTGAAAGGTCAACATATTACGGTTGGGTAGACCTGTCAGCACGTCGAACATGGCCATTTTCTCTAGCTTAGCGGTGTTTATCGCCATTTGACCGTCAAAGCTTTCTAGCTGGCGCGCTAAATCGTTCGCCGCTTCCTCAACCACGTCGAGCTCGTCGGTAAGTTTAAATACAGGCAGCTTTTGACGCTTTGCCGCAACCGTATAAAATTCGCTAAATTTATGCTCAGCCAACATAGGCAGGCGTTCGCTTATGTCTAATAACCTTGTGCGATATTGATTTAAGAAAAGATAGAGCAACGACGAGAAAAGAAGAAATAATGCGATAGCGCTTGAAATAACTACGTACTGATATTGCTCGTTCTGACGTATCATTGCCGATACATTTTGAACGATAAGCAAATAAGGATGATCGCCTGCGGCATGGTCGAAAGGCAAAAGGCTAACCAGAAGCTGCTGGTTTTCTAACTCTACGTTTACTCCTTTTATCACTAGGTCGTCAACACGCCAGTTTTCAGGCAATGCCTTAATAAGCGAATTCAAAAATTGTTTGTTAGCAGCGGAAACCTGACTTGCTACCTTTAACGCAAGTTTTCCAACCTGAGGTTCATCTACCTGAACAACCGCCACTTTATATACATCGGTGGCACGGCTAAACAGATACAGTAATTCTCGCATGGAAGTAGAGACAATAATAACCGGCACTTTATCGCTTGATGCCATTATAGGTATGGAAATGTAGTGAGTGCATACGCTTTCGCAGACCAGTAACGAACGGCTTTCAAATGAGGCCCGAGTAGAATCCACAAGCTGCTTGATGGTGCCGTTAACGGGGTAAGCAGGTTTTCCAACAACACCGTTTTCATCGAATAGGTAAAGAGTTTCTACCTGAAAATTGAGCGTTAGGTATTCACTTAGGTCATCTAGCGTACTACGTAAATTATCAAGGTTATTAGAATACGCACCATTTTTACGGCTAATGATATCAATGAGGGTGATCATACGGCTATGAAGTATGTCTTCGAATAGCTGAACCCTGCGCTGGTTGCTAATTTGGCTTTCCCGCTGCTGCATCACAACCTGTGCTTCAGACTCTTGAATTAGCACGGTGGATATAACGATAGTAACGGTTAAAACCATAGCCAGTAAAATAGCAATGGTTTTCGTGGTAAAAGATACCTGAACCTTCATCTTTTACCCTTAAAACCAATACATCAATTGTATTGACCACATTTCCCAATGCTTATCAGAATGGGATGCCACATCTCGGTTTAATAAGCTGACTACACGCGTTGCTCCTTCAACCCAGTGATATTCGCCTTGTAATCGCCATTTAGGTGCAATGTCCCAGCGTAAACCCACCGTGTAAGTATCTTGATACCCGAAGTAGGCAGGGATAAGGCCTCCCGTGCTTGCCTCTAGTTCTTTACCGTCACTGTCGGAGGTATCGTTAATATATTTATCGTAGCCAATAAGACCGCTGATTTCGTTGTTAAATAAATATCTAAACTGAACGAAACCACCTTCACCGGTGCGTTTTTCGGCAAAGTCAGGGGAAAATAGCCCCTGGCTGTTTTGTTTGTCGCGAATTATTTCTGCAGACACTTCCCAGTGTTCAGCAAAGTATTGCGCAGATAACATAAATCGCTCTATGTTCGCGGTGCCCGGCAAACCATCTTCATCCTGTGATGGCGTGTACTTAAAATCGGAATTAAGCCAACCAGCACCTATTTTCCATGTCATAGATGAAGGCTGCAAAAACACGCTTGCTTGATGTACGAAGTCTTGTCTGATTTTGCCTTTAACTTCGTTACCTAAGAGAAATTCGCGCTGAGAATCGTTTATATTCGAGCGTCCGTAGCTCCAATTAAGTTCCCAAGTATATTCCTTACCGTAATTAGAAAAACTGGTCAGTATGCCGTTACTGCCCAATGCAACATCGCGAAACCCGTCGTTATATACCGATTGAGGCAATATTGAGGTATATCGCGTTTGAGGGACATCTCTGGTCGATGAATAAAGCCAGTGGATGTTTTTAAAGCGTCCAGCGTGAATTTGCCCACGCCACCTGCCAGGTAAATTAGGCAGCTTCCAATCAACAAATAAATAATCGAGGCGAGCACCTTGCTCGAAACGATTCCCACCGTCTAAATAGTTAACTTGCCCAGCAATGGATATATTTTCAGCAAGCTGATAATAACCGTTCAAGCCGATCTCAGTGAGTTCACCCGTCACGTTATTATCATCAGTAATAAAACTACTGTCTTTCGACTGAGTTAAGCCCTGTGAAACATAGCCATGCCAGGTAAAATCTGATTGCGCGCTAAAGATATGCGAGCTGAAAAGCCCAAGCGCTAAAGCGATGTATATTCTCATTCTAAATCTACCTCAACGCGTCTAAGCTTAACGATTTCCGTTCGTTCAACATAACCAATAGAACCCACCGTATTTTCCAATGCATCAACTAGCGCTTGATAAGAGGTTACTCTGATTGGTGTAATACCTTGACCAGAATAGGTAATTTGGTCCCAAAGACGAGACAGCTGATAAGGGAACATCTGAAGAATATCGCGGCAAAATTGACGGTGTAACTCGTCGCTGTCTTGCAGTACGAAAACGGTAATTTTAGTACCATTTTCCCAATACTGGCGCTGTCCCGTAAAAATCTGACGAAGTTCTGAGCGACTAAGCTCTTCGACCATTACACTTTCGTTCACCATGACGTTAAGTTCCGATGCATTTACTTTAGGCAAGCATATGAATAGCACTGCTAGTGTTAGCAGTACTTTTTTACCTGCAGTAAAAGTATGAATCTCGGACAGCCATCGCAAAGCGGGCTTTTTCATTCAGTAACGACTCCCTGCTTAAAAGAAGTACACAGCACAACGCTAAGTGTAGATAATAGTTGGTAGTTTTACCTTACGATAAAAAAATTAAACGAGGAACGGCGCAACTTTTTGCTTAACCATGTCTACGGTAATTTTTTCCATTAACTGGCTTCCTTTGGCTCGCGTTCCCCACGGTAAGGCGCTCCAAGGCTTCCCTTTTTGCTCTTCTATGCATTCATCATAAACCGATACCAACCTTTCAAGATTGTTGTAAGGCCCTGTTCTACGTGGATTAGAGTGTGCGTATAGCCCAATAACAGGCGTGCCCACGGTAGTTGCCATGTGAGCAGGCCCAGTATCTGGTGCAATAACTAGGTGAGCATGCTTTAGTAACATAAGCAGCTGATGCAATGTTGTTTGCCCAGTAAAGTCTTTAAGCGGATATTTCACACTCGCTTTAATTGCATCAGCAGTTTTGCGGTCTAAATCTCCTGGACCGCCGCATAATATCACGGTGACACCGTCCTCTTGGATATAGTCAGCAATACTTGCGTATCGTTGCGGCAACCAATTTCTTTCAGCCTTACTTGCCGCTGGTGAAATAACGACATATTTACCCAAGGTTTTAGCTTGTTCTTCTCCCCACTTTGCATCTTCTGATGCAACTGGAATGTTCCAAGAAACTGCTTTTGGCTCAGGTACGCCCAATGCATCGGCGAAATCCATAAAACCTTTAAGCACATGAGCGTGCTTTGTGGCAGCCACCCGTTTATTGGCAAACAACCAGTGCAGCTCCTTACTCCGTGCCCAGTCAAAACCGATGCGCTGTTTGGCTTTAATCACTCGCGAAGCTAAGTTTGCCCGTAGTGCCACCTGCATCATTAATAAAGCATCAAAAGTTTCACCGGCCACTTGTGCTTTGAGCGACTCCACTGCAGCTTTCCCTTTTGACTTATCAAAAATAATAAACCGTACGTTTGGCATCAGCTTCACCAGCTGATACTCCACTTTCCCTATTACCCACGTAATTTCAGCATCGCGCCACTGTGATTGAATTCGAGTAACCATAGCGACGGCATGACACACATCCCCAATGGCCGATAAGCGCATTAAACAAATCTTTTTTCCCACAGAAGCTCTCTCGTTGCTGAAAAACCAAAATAAATCATTAGAATATGAAATTTACCATAAGTTGTGGGCAACATGGCGACAATGCGACGAGACATAGGTGCTGGACACCACTTTATTTTCGATAACACCTTGGTCAGTCAGCCTAATACAGAAATGTTCAGCCCTGAATTTTGGCAGCTACAAAACAAGATAACAGGTCAAGCTAAGGGACGTGGTACAACCATCTTCATTGAGCATGAAGGTCAGCACTGGGTTTTACGACACTTTATGCGTGGCGGTCTGATAGGTAAGCTACTTAGTGACCAGTACTTTTTTAATGGTATCGAACGCTCTAGGCCTTTTGAAGAGTTTACATTGCTCGAATACATGCGAGGTGAAGGTCTTTTAGTACCTATACCTGTCGCTGCACGTATCCACCGCAGGGGCTTGATTTATCGGGGCGATATAATCACCCTTAACATACCTAATAGCCAAGATCTGCACCACGTTTTGTGCCAGCAGCCCTTATCAAAAAACGAATGGCATGAAGTGGGACGAGCGCTGGCTCGAATGCACAATTGCCAGGTTTATCATCACGATGCGAATATTCGAAATATTATGATTGATAGCGATAAGCAAATTTGGCTTATCGACTTTGACCGCTGTTCGATACGCAAAGGGGAAAGCTGGAAACAAAGTAACCTAGATCGTCTATTGCGCTCTTTGCATAAAGAGCAAGCCAAAAACCCGGTATTTCACTGGAAAGAAGACGATTGGACGGCATGCTTAGATGGCTATAACGAATTGGTGAAGCGTTAAAAACCGCGAATAATAAACATAATTGCAGCAGTACTTAGCATTACTCGTTAATGTGGTACAGTAGCCCCGTTGAACCTATAAACCCTATACGACAATAAGATTCAATTTATGCACACTAGAGCACTTTATCCAGGTACTTTCGACCCAATCACTAACGGTCATGCAGACCTTATTGAGCGAGCATCTCAGCTATTCTCTCACGTTATCGTGGCTATCGCTTCTAACCCCAGTAAAAAGCCGCTTTTTACATTAGAGGAACGGGTAGAAATGATAAAGAAAGTTACTGCCGATCTGCCTAATGTTGAAGTAGTAGGATTTACTGGTTTACTAGCGGACTTTGCGGATGAACAAAACGCGACTATTTTGATTCGTGGTTTACGCGCGGTATCGGATTTCGAATACGAATTCCAGCTGGCCAATATGAATCGACGCCTAAACCCGAAGCTTGAAAGCGTATTTCTAACTCCAGCTGAAGAAAACTCCTTTATTTCTTCAACTCTAGTGAAAGAAGTAGCCTTACACCGCGGGGCTGTAAGTGGTTTTTGCCACCCCGTAGTAGAGCAAGCGTTAAGAGACAGGCTAGGTAAAAAGAGCTAGGTAAACCGGCGTTGTTCAGTACAGCAGGTTTACAGAGTTATGTTGCTTTAAGCTATCCTTCTAGCTGTAAACCTTTCTAACTATGACTTTTTTTAGCTAAGACTCTTTTTTAGCTATTAGCGCTGGCAGCGAGTACAGAAAAAGGTGTTTCGCTGCCCTATTACCTTGCTTTCAATAGCTTTGCCACACACTTCGCAAGGCTCGCCTTTTCTTCCATATACATTTAAATGCTGTGCAAAGTAGCCCGGCTTACCATCGGTTTGTGCAAAGTCTTTAAGCGTAGTGCCACCTTGCTCGATAGCTTTAGCGAGCACTTTTTTTATATTTGCAGTAAGTGATTTGTAACGAGCGGCACTGATATTGCCCGCGGCTCTTCTCGGGTCGATACCTGCAAGAAACAGGGCTTCGTTCGCATAGATATTGCCCACACCCACAACGATAGCGTTATCCATAATGAAGTTCTTAACCGGACCTTTGCGGTTGCGCGATAAGCTGAACAATCGTTTATCATCAAAGTCGTCTGTAAGGGGTTCAGGGCCTAAGTTGTCAAACATTGCTTGTTGCGTATCGGGCGCCTGAAATAAAACCGCCCCAAAGCGTCTAGGGTCGTTTAAGCGTAAACACTTACCAGTATTTAAAACAATGTCCACGTGGTCGTGTTTCACAATGGGTGTAGTTGCGTCAATGACGCGCAGTTTGCCAGACATACCTAGATGCAAAACCAGTGTACCTGTGGCCGTTTCAATTAGCAGGTATTTCGCTCTACGTTTTACCGCTATTACCTTTTGCCCCTCAACCAGTGAGACTTCCTCTGGTATGGGCCAGCGCATTCTACGTTCTCTTACCACCACCTGAGTAATGGTATTGCCAATTAGATGAGGGGATACGCCCAAACGGCTTACTTCAACTTCTGGTAATTCAGGCATTTATAATGTCCAAGGTAATAATTTATCAAGGTCGGTATTGGTTAATGTGTACCAGTTATTTTCGAATTTGATCACTACCGGTGATGTATTAGGATAAATAGCGTAAACCTTGCCGTCGCTATTACCCGCCAGCCACACCACTACAATAAAGGGCTGTGTATTCAAGACCGATTCAGGTACTTCAGTTGCTGGATTCAACATAGCCCTTTGCCAATGTGAAAACTGCTCATCAGGTTTTACTGCAAGGCTAGTGTTAAGACTTTTTTGACGCCATTGTTGCCCTACACGCTCCAGGCTGTTGTTATCATGCTCAATCTTTAGCACGTAAGCATCTTCAGGCAATAAGCTGCGCGTTTGTACAGGCTCTTTCTTTGGCACCAAACTGTCTAAGTTAAACAGTGCAATCATAATAAGCATTGCAATGATAACGACGTTGTTCATTGCCCGCTGAGAAATTCTTGCCACGCGTTGTTCCTGTAAAATGGTCGACTATAACTACCGGAATATAGTAATACCTCACTCTCTTATAAGCTAACTCAATATTTTTAGTTGGCTTTGGAAATGTATGGGCGTTTGTTTACATAAACCATGGGCCGCTTAGCGACTGACGCTGAGTTTTATGTGTCTTTTTATTTTAGAAGCAGGCATTTTCAGGCTGATGGTAACGTCTGATCTGATATAGACAAGGCCATTATTGGCCTATGATTTATTTGGGATCATTTGTGCGCTACGTTGCGATCTGGCAGAGATCTGAGAGGTATACGAGCAATTGCAAAGGACATAAAGCAAAAAACCCAGCAAAGGCTGGGTTTTCGTGGAGACAAAAGCAAGCTAATTACTTGATTTTGGCCTCTTTGAACATAACGTGCTTACGCACAACGGGATCATACTTTTTGATCTCCATTTTGCCAGGCATGTTACGCTTGTTTTTATCAGTGGTGTAGAAGAAACCTGTACCTGCTGAAGAAACTAGTTTAATTTTATCACGCATTGTCGGCTTCCTTAGATTTTCTCACCACGGGCACGGATATCAGTTAGTACTGAATCAATACCTTTCTTATCGATGATACGCATGCCTTTAGCAGACAAACGTAGTTTTACAAAACGGCTTTCGCTCTCAACCCAAAAACGGTGTGTTTGAAGGTTTGGTAAAAAGCGACGACGAGTCGCATTTCGTGCGTGTGAACGGTTATTACCAACCGTTGGACGCTTACCTGTTACTTGGCATACTCTTGACATTGTATTTGTCTCCAGAACAACGATAACTGTCGCGTCAGTTAATCCCAAGCGCTCAAACAGTGGTTGGGTCAAATGACGTATTACTATAAATTAGAGGGCGCATTTTATACAGCAAAGGCAGGATCATTTCAATAAGAAAGTACAAAAAGGTTACTTTTACGTACTATTTTTGCACAAAATACCACCAGCACTCATTTTTCACGGCCTGTATTGTACTTTTCTCTTCGCAGTTAAGCTACGAATAAATACCCAATCTACACTTTAATTTCGTAGCTGAATTAAAATATCTACAGGCAAAAAAACGCCACATTCACGTGGCGTTTTTCTATTTAGTCAAAAAAAGGCGACCTTGTCTCGGTTAAATCTATCAACCTTGAAGGTCTGCGTAATAGCTGACCACCGTCGCGAGAGATTGGTACCCAAGGGAACAATCCACGTCCTTTCGATGGTTCTAGTAAGAACAAATCGGTAGGAATGGAAATATAGAAGCCTTTAGTAAAACTCCCCTCCCCATATTCTTCTGACGAAACATCAGTGAAGGCAGCGTAAGCTCCTACTATAATGCCGCTATCAAAGCGCTTGGCGTAATCAATATTCACGCCTTTATCTTTCGCCAAGAATTGACCTGCACTAACCGTAATTTGCGTATCATCTAGGAATTCAGGCTGCCAATAGACACTTGCATGACCCGTTATTGTGTCGTAATCCTCTAAGCCTGTTTGGCTGTAAGGGTCACGCTGCTTAACGTAGTTGATATCGATGCCGTAGGCGACATTACTATCGACAGGGCGATAAAGAATTTCACCGCCTACACCAGCAAACATGGTTTCGAGATAACCTGCGTATGCTTGAGCATAAAGATCTTCAGCAATATTGTCTTTGTAATTTAAAAACGCGGTATCTAACCATACATCGTTTTCAGACACATACTCACGAACCCGAGTACGCACACGAGGTAAAGACACGTCTTCACCATCCACTAAGTAATTAAACTTATCGAAGTTATCAAGAAGCGTCACTCGTGCGCTACTCACCACCGAGAAATTTTCATTAAACGCATAGCCACCGTTGAGTAATAGCCCAGTTTGATAAAGATAGAAATCTTCTGGGTTACCAAATGACTGAGTGAAAAAGAAATCGGCGCTATAGAAAATGCCCGACGTATTTTCAGGGTCGTAAGCTTCCATCACTTCTTTAGAAGGTGACGTTCTTATGTAAGTCTCAGCTATTTCTGCATCCACTGACTCATAGCGGGCAGCAGAGATAAAGGCTTCAGCATCTATTTGTGTATCGACCATAGGAATGCCGCCACGACTATCTACCATATGATAAGTTTTAACACTATCAGGCAGCTCAGAAGCCGCTACGCGTCCCACGCGCTCGATAGCTTCACCTTGATCGCGATACTTAACCTGCGTTCCATAGAAAGTCGCACTGTCCTCTTTAATTTCAGCATCAGATAAGATGAAACCACCCGATCTGAAAAGATCATTATAAAGACGCGATTTGTTCACATCTTTAACATTGGACGGGGCATTTCTTCCCATCAAGCTTCTAGGCGCATCATCGAATTTAATCTGAGAGGCGGTATTCATATTGAATCGATATGTAACACCAAAACCAATGGTATTTCCACGTTGGTAATTTAACGAGAAATCAAAGTCTTTGTAGCGATATACCGCGCCCACATTCCACCGAGAGTCTTGCTCTAACTGGCCTGCTCTGTCACGTGAGTAATCGTTCCCTTCAAACTCTAGCTTTAGCGTTAACGGCTCCCAAGGTGTTTGATACTCTACGCCACCAAAGAAGGCTGTGGTACCTTTGAAAAATTGGTCGTAATCTACCTTGCCACCGCGGCCTGAGAACCCGCCAGGACGCTCACAAAAGCTGTCTCTAACCTCACAAAATGGGTTAGTAATATCGTCTGCTGTACCTAAGTACCCCCAGCCTAAGCCTAAGTGGAAATCGAATGGCCCCACCGATTTACTTGCGTTCACGTACTCACTTTCAAAGAAGCCTGTGCCACCAAAGTCTCTAAAGCCAACGCTGATATCAGGTAGGTAATAACTTTCTTTCCAAAGCCTGAATTTAACGTCTAGACCTTTATCTTTTAGGGTTTGGTCGCCACTGAATGATTCAACTTGGCTATATAAACGTGTACGTACGTCGGTATAGCGAGCGGTCGCTTCCATCCAATCATAAAGCTGGATATTAACTGACCAGAAGCGGTATTCACCGTTATCGGTATAGTTGATGGCCATTCCGCCTTCATCTCGCATACGTGCGGTTGGCGTTTGAATAAGGCCGTTACCGCCCTGTACCATTTGCGAAGGGGTTACTCGAATTTGAGTATCAGCGAAGGTGGTAGACGATAATGCGCTGCCAATTACCAGCGCGAGTGTTTTTTTCTTAGATATTTTTTTCTTAGATAATAATTGCGCACTCATTGAGGTAAAACCCTGTGTACTGCTAACGCGGCAACGCGCTCATTTAATTGCTTAAGTTTGTTGCTAAAAAGCTCTGAAGAGATAGGCACATAAACCTGGCTACCCGGCATAAGCTGAGCAAAATCTAAATTCCAGTAAGCAATACCTTTCTCTTCTATATTACCCATGGGGTCAATGACATAAACAACGCTTCTGTCGGCGTCTACCGCCTTTTTAACCGTATGAGCCGCCGTATAAATTGAGGTATCGCTTTGGTGTTGATAAGCGCCTGGCTTTATTACCGCGCCCGAGAAATGCACTACGTTTGGGCGCCCATTCAAACGGATCCAATATTTACCCGGTTGGAACATAGGGTTGTCTTCGAAGAACAACCTAGCTCGGTTGTAAGAAATAGGCATATTGATGCGCGTTGACACCGTCCATGACGACACTTGTTCAAACAAATTTTGCAGTGCTTTGTGAGTGTCTGAGTCTTTATCAAAGCTGGCCAGCAGTTCTCTTATTTGCGACAGCGCTATTTCTTTTTCTCTTTCAGCTGTTGGATTGGTCAAATCAAATGCAGAAGCTGTAGGCCAATACCAATCGCCATTATCAGCCACTATAGACAACACACTTGATAACCTGATTGGTCGGTCGAACTGATAAGTTTGCTTGTTCACCATCACGCTTACAAGACCGTCATTGGCGTACAAACTAGTGGATATAATAAGACCTAAGGCAATAAAAAGCGTAGAAATAAACTTCATTATTGCGTTACTCCTTGTTTGTTCATCTCACGCACTACACGGCTTAAATAAACCATGTCGTATACGTCTCCCTCAGGGCTGAACTTTTGTTTTGTGGCCATCAGCTCTTTCGTATGTTTGTGCAAGAAGTAGGTATTTTCCCACGATAGCCCAACATCTATAAAGGGGGTGTATTCTGAAAAGTCTACGGTTTCTACGACTTTAATAAGGGGCACAGAGAAACCTAGGTATTCGTGATTTTCCTCTCCCACAATACGCCATGAAGAGTCTACTGGAACACCATAGCCAATTGCGTCGATATCCACTTTGCGCTTCCAGCTAAAAGGCAAAACATCATTGGTGGCTAACGGATTATGCTGCAAATTACCTGTATAAAAGAGGTCGTTATCTAAACCTTCCGTTTTAACAATTATGCCGTGGTGCATGGTAAAGATAACTCTATCACCCGATACCCATTTATACTTATCACCATCAATATAGGCTAAGGCAAGAGAGGCTACGTCTCGCTCCCCTGCTTTAATCTGCATAATATCTGCCTTACTCGCCGCGACTTCTTCAACGGTGTAAGTTACTGTGCGGTCTTTTAAAGCAAGTTTAAGCGTATTGTAATAAGCGAGTGTTGTTGTGGAACAACCCGAAAGAGAAAGGCAAAGAAAACCAATAAAGGCCGATAGAATATGTAGTTTCATTAAAGTACGCCGACAAACACTAAGAATGTTGAAATTTTGCTGTAAAAATAAAAAAAGCCGCTAAAAGAAGCGGCTTTTTCGAATACTCTTAAATTTACTGTACGGTCGGCGCGTAAGTAAATGTAACAGGCACAGTAATTGTTTTAGTTACAGTGCTTGTACCAGAAGTAGTAACAGTAACGGTGTTAGTTGTACCAACACATACGCCGTCTACTAGTGGATCATCACCTTCACAAGTTGGTGTAGTTGTGATTGGGCCAGTCGGTGCATCGGCAGAGTTGTTGTTTGCAATACCAGCGACAATACCAGCAGCAACAACACCAGTAGCAATCATGCCACCACTTACACCACCAATACCTGAAGTTCCACCTTCGTTATCTTGTGCGTTAACACCAGCTACCATAGTAGCAGCTGCAAACAATGCAATAATTGACTTCTTCATAACAGTCCTTTAATAAAATTACCCACTAGGTCCTATGCTAAATCATTTTCAACCATTTGACTAGATTATAATCGACAAATGACTTAGAAATCTTATGTTAGCAAGCCACGCTGCGCAAATGAAATAGTTTCTTTATCTCCAACCACAAAATGATCAAGCACGGGCACATCGATCGATGCCATGGCATTTTTGATCTCGGCTGTTAGCCGAATATCTGCATGGCTAGGTTCTGCTACGCCTGAAGGGTGATTATGGACCAAAATGATCGCTGCCGCGTTGTCGATCATAACCTGCTTGATCAATTCTCTCGGATACACTGCAGCGCTATTGATCGTTCCGTTAAACATGGTACGAAAAGCTATAAGTTGATGCTGGCTATCAAGCATCAAAAGCGCAAACTTTTCCCTCTCGCAGTCTCTTAATTTTGCCTGCAAGTAACGCTTAGTGTCATCTACGTTGTTAAATACATCTTGGCGTTTGAGTTTTATTTCCAAATTGCGCTTAAAAATTTCAAACCCTGCTTGGAACTGGGCATACTTACACGGCCCAATACCTGACACTTTTGAATAGCTTTCTTTCGTTGCGGTTACCACTCCTCGTAAACATCCGAGTTCGTTTAACAATTCATGCGCTACAGATAAGGCGCTTTTTCCTTTAACCCCTTTGCCCAGCAACACGGCGAGCAACTCAGCATCACTTAAGCTTTCTGCACCGTGCTGTAGTAGCTTTTCTCTTGGCCTTTCGCTTATCGGCCATACTTTTATCGACATGTACTTAGTCCGTTAACTCAATAAAACAGTGGTTATAGATGAATTGAAAGAGATTAACGACTGTATAAAAGGCGGGTTTCTTCTTTTGAAGTTGAGCAGATAAAAGACAAACAGTACCCAAACGCCAAGATCGACTTTTGTTCAGCTATCCGATTTTTTGTCACCATGGTAGGCTAATATTAATATTTAGATTTCGTGTTCTTTTATGTCTATTGCTAATAAAAACATTTTGCTGGGCGTGACGGGTGGTATTGCCGCATATAAAGCTCCAGATTTAGTGCGAAAACTCACCGCATTAGGTGCAAACGTACGTGTTGTTGTCACCGACTCTGCCGCAGAGTTTGTGAGCACTTTATCGCTTCAAGCTGTGTCGGGAAACCCGGTGCATCAGCATCTTCTAGACCCGGCTGCTGAAGCCGCGATGGGTCATATCGAATTAGCAAAATGGGCCGACATCCTACTTATCGCGCCAGCCACAGCAAACACTATCGCTAAACTTGCTCACGGCATGGCAGATGATTTATTAACTACGCTTTACTTGGCCACAACCGCTACGCTTTTTGTAGCCCCAGCCATGAACCAGCAAATGTGGAAAGCATCGGCGACACAGCGCAATATTACTAGTCTTCAAAAAGACGGTGTAACCTTTATTGGCCCAGCAAGTGGTGAGCAAGCTTGTGGTGATGTAGGCTCAGGCCGCATGGTTGAACCTGTAGATATCGCCAATGCATTAAATGACAATGAAGATAAGTCTTCAGAGTTGGCATTAGCATTAACAAGCCTAGCGGGAAAACAAATTACCATTACTGCAGGGCCAACCAGAGAGCCGTTAGACCCGGTACGCTATATCTCTAATCACAGCTCTGGAAAGATGGGGTTTGCCATTGCGCAAGCTGCGGCTCAAGCGGGCGCGAACGTAACGCTAGTTGCTGGCCCTGTAACGCTTTCTACGCCAGCCCTTTGTAACCGTATTGATGTTACTACTGCAGATGAAATGCTTAAGGCTTGTGAAAAACTTGTACCTTCTACAGATATTTTTATCAGTACCGCTGCGGTTGCCGACTATAGGGCATGCACAGTGGCGGACAATAAAATAAAGAAAACAGGTGATGAGTTAACACTTACTTTTGTTAAAAACCCTGATATTCTAGCAACTGTATCTAACAGACAAGACCGTCCATTTTGCGTAGGCTTTGCAGCTGAAAGCCAAAATGTGGAAGATTATGCCCGCGGCAAGCTTGCTAGAAAGAAGCTAGATATGATTGCGGCAAATGATATAACGGCTGAAGGTCTAGGGTTTAATAGCGATAAAAACGCGCTGCATGTAATATGGCAAGACGGCGATAAAAAATTGCCTGCCACCAGCAAAAATGCGTTAGCCGAGCAGCTGCTAGCGCTCATTGCAGAACGTTTCGCTTTCAACAATAAAAACTAACAGATACTTATTAAGTGTCGATAATAAAAACGATAAATATAAACGCTTTGGCGTAAGCCAACTTAACATGGAGCCCGGGTTGCTATAACTCGGTAGCGGAGGAACCACTTTCGTCATGCCTGCTGTCAAAAAAACAAATCGCAGAGCCCAAATTCTGCAAGCACTTGCTGGAATGTTGGAAACCAGCCCAGGTCAACGTATCACTACTGCTAAGTTAGCGGAAAAAGTCGGCGTGTCTGAAGCGGCGCTGTATCGTCATTTTCCCAGTAAAGCGCGAATGTTTGAAGGGCTTATTGAATTTATTGAAGAAACGCTTTTTACGCGTATCAACAAAATTGTTAACGAAGAAAAAGACTCGCTCACGCGCTGTCAGCTAATCCTTCACCTTATTTTAGGCTTTGCCGAGAAGAACCCAGGCATTACCCGTATTTTGAACGGCGATGCGTTAATGGGTGAGCAAGACCGACTACGTGCGCGTATCGCTAAGCTTTTTGAGCGTTTAGAAACCCAGCTTAAACAAGTGCTAAGAGAGCGCAAGCTGCGTGAAGGGAAAACCCTTTCCGCCGATGAAGCGATTATCGCCAACATGATGATTTGCTATACAGATGGACGTATCAACGGCTTTATTCGCAGTGGCTTTACCCGCAAACCCACTGAGCAATTCAATGAACAATGGGCCGCGTTTAAACAAATGTTTGTGTAAGGCGGAAAATTTAAACTAAGCATCAGTTTTTTGTTTTTGCATATTACTGATGCTTTATTCTGGTCCATTACAACACAACTATTCGCAGTTAGTTTTTCTCAATATAATCAACTATGCGTAGCGAGCTTTTACCATCAGTAGGACCTACGTGATCTTCGGTATATGCCTCACGCTCTTCTTTATATAAATCTCTATTTTCTAATTGCTTTTCTATCGCGCCTCGTAGTTCTTTATAGCTGTTTATATGAAGCCCAATATTTTGATAAATCACGTTATCTTTACCAAAGCGCTTCTTGAAGCGGTACTTGAAAATCCCCCGATATGACCACTTCAACTTAAAGAAATTACATACGATCACAGGTTTAGTTAACGCGACAAACTCAAAGAGTGTGCTCGATGCTTCACTGACCAAAATATCTGCTTCTTTCATAAATGGAAGTAACGATATGTCTGTTTCGGTTGCTACATAGGTGTTACTAAACTCTTCCCACTTTTTCAGTTTTTTCCGCTGATTTTTATAAGCTTCACGGGAGTAGGTAAAGGTGTGAGGCTTGATAAGAATATTGAAATCAGGAAAGTGGCTGGGCCAATTGTCAGGAAAACACTCAAGTGAACTTGGGTTAAACGTGGGAGCAAACAATAGGGTCGGCTTATTCTCATCTAAACCCAGTTCATTGTACTTTAAACCTTTTTCTGTATTGTTGAATAAGGGGTCGAGCTTGGAAAAGCCAACCTGAACAAACTCGTCATTCGGGTATAGCTCTCTAATCTTAGCTAAACGTAATTTACCCTCTATAAACCTAACAGTCATAGGCGTAGCTGATTTGTGATAGTAGCTAGGTTTAGGCCCAATACCATGACCGAGTTGGGCGGTTTTACTGGCTTTGTGAATATCATCTAAGTAAGGAAAGCCATTGCCAAAGAAAATCCAGTCAGGGGTCTCTTTCAAATAAAAATCTCTGGCTGCTTTATCGTCATCTACCCAGCAAAACTCATAGCCTAGCGACAATAAAACTTGTTCGAATTTCTGAACGTTGTTTTTATTGCTATAGCAAACGAGTTGAACTTTATGACCGCGTTTAGCAAGTTCTTCACATATAGGAATAAATTGAGGTAAGTAATATACATTAACGGTGTCAAAAGCTATTTTCATAAATTTTCGTATTATTATTTATTGTAAGTATCAAAAAGAAATAAGCGACTGTGCGTAATACGTTATTTGTATTACAGTGTGCAAAATGCCATTCATAAAAAATGATCTATGCTTAACACTACCTTATCTAAATTTGGTTATCCCGATAATCTTCTTAAAACATACGACTACTGGCATGTTTTACTCAGACCTGGACAGGTAACCCTTGGTTCATTAGTTCTTATTTGTAAAGAAAATGTCTTTAACTATTCTGATATTTCAGAAGAGGCGGCTAGAGAACAAAAGATCGTTGTTGCGGATATAGAAAAAGTGCTCAAAAAGCGCTTCAACTTCTGCAAAATAAACTATTTAATGTTAATGATGGTAGATCCTGCTGTCCATTTTCACGTTATCCCCCGTTATGAACATCCAGTAATTTTTTGCGAAGAATCTTTTGAAGACAAACACTGGCCCAAGCCACCTGTCTTAAGCGAAAAGCTTGAATTAGATGATGATTATTTTGCTGAATTAAGAGCAACGTTACGCGCTGACTTTGCATTACTTTCATCTACGAACACATCCGAGACGGGCAAAAAATATCAAAGAATGTATACGTCAGGCTGCTTTGACATTTTTCACCAAGGGCATCTAAATATACTGAAGAAGACAAAAGCGCTTTGTGATTATTTGATTGTAGGTGTCTCTACCGACGAGCTTATCGAGAAGTCTAAAGGACGCCCACCACTTATTCCGTTTGAAGAACGAATTTCCATCCTCGAGTCTAACCGATATGTGGATGAAGTTATCCCTCAGGTGGATAAAAACAAACAAAGAGTGGTAGATGAATATAACATTGATGCGATTTCAGTGGGTTCTGATTGGAAAGGAAAATACCCTAGCGTAACCTGCGACATGGTCTATTTCGATTATACCCCCAACGTTAGCTCTACCGTGCTTAAAAGAAAGCTATAACAAATGTATGAGCTAGCAGTGATCTGCTAGCTCATACATAGGCGTTTACTTACTAAACGTGTTACCGAAGAAGTCGCCCTCGTTCCATTTCGGCTTATCTTTTTGGTTTGCTAATGTCCAACCGATTTGTGCGTTAACTTTGGTGAACGTCTCCGCAGCATTCCAGTTGAAAGGCTGATTAATATCATCACTAGGCTTGTGATAGTGCGTAGATAAGAACTGGCCAAACACCTTGCTGCCATCTACGTTAGGATCTTTTGATTTAAGACCAGGCACCATAAATACTGAAGGTACGCCTTGTTTTACAAACGCATAGTGGTCTGAGCGAGTGAAAAGTGCCTGCTCTGGCCACGGGTCCGGGCTTAGCTCGATATCTGCGTTAGCAGCAGCTTTTTCCACTGATTCTTGCAAATCACTATGGTTAGCACCAAAGGCTATAACATCAGCAAACTCGTAGGTCAGAATTGGCATATCTAGGTTTACGTTTGCCACCATTGATGTAACAGGTACGGTTGGGTTACGGGCAAAATAGTCTGCACCTAACAGGCCTTTCTCTTCCCCGGTTACCGACACGAAAAGAATTGAACGCTTTGGCTTTTCTTTCATTTCGCTAAACAGGCGTGCAGTTTCTAACATCACTGACGTACCAGACGCATTGTCCATGGCGCCATTGTTGATGTTGTCTTTCTTCACTGTTTTAGCAAAACCAATGTGATCAGAGTGAGCAGAGAAAACCACGTACTCGTTTTTAAGCTCAGGGTCTGAGCCTTCAAGTACACCCACAACATTCGGGCTTGTAATGGTGTCGTGTACGCTCTTCTTGCTGATATCTACCACACCGTTTAACGCAAAACCTTGCGGTACTTTATCTGCTTCAAGCTGTGCATAAACGTCATCAAGGCTCTTTTCTGCGCCTTCAAATAACTTACGCGCAGCCCCTTCACTCATGTAAGCTCCGCCTTTAAGCTGAGAAAAGCTGTTAGCAGGCTCGCCGCTATCATCTAACCAGGCCATACGCGGCGTATGAATATAGTTCAAACGGCTTTGATAAGGGCGTACTTTTTCATTTTTAGGTGTAGTGATAGTGATCATGCCAATAGCACCATTGTCTACCGCATACTTTTGCTTTTGATAGCCAGACGCAAAGTGAGCGCCCTCTTCTGATGGAAAGTCACTTGGCTTACCCGCTAGCGCCACAACAATTTTACCTTCTACATCTAGGTCTTTGTAATCGTTGTGAGATAACTCATCAGCCACAATACCGTAACCTACGAATACCATTTCACCTTTTACATTGGCCTCAGTGCTGAGCAAACTCGGGCTAGCTAAATACTCTTTCGGATAATCAAAATCGATGGTCTCGCCGTTTTGGGTGAAGGTAAACTTAGGAGACTCTTGAACTAGGTTGGCTTTACGAAACGATACGTTTTGTACGTAACCATCTGTACCTGCCGGCTTTAAGCCATATTTGGCAAATTCGGTAGCAATGTAAAGCGCCGCAATTTCATGGCCGCGAGAGCCCGTATCACGACCTTCAAGCAAATCATCGGCTAAGAAAAACAGGTGTGATTTAATTCGCTGTGTATCAGGGTTAAAAGCATTGTCTGTCGATGCGTGGTTATGCGCAGTGGCAGCAAAGGTCATTGCCGTCATCGCACTACCTATCAGTAGTTTTTTTATCATTTTAATTTCACCGTATAACTAAGTGTGCATCATGGTAACGCAGTTAATAGGCGAAATACCATTAAACTGCTTACGTTTACCATGGGTTTCCTACCGTTGCTCGCATTTTAGTAGCAAGGTAAAATTGTTAGCCACATTCCGGCTCAGTTTCCGGAGATTCTTATGTTTTTTAGTGAAGAGCAGCATCCATGTCGAAAGACGATATTCTTTACCGCGTTCAATTTATCAGTAATGGTGAACGCTATGAGTTATATGTGAAAAACCTTATACAAGGTGCTTTATTTGGCTTTATTGAGATAGGTGACTTTGTGTGGGATACCCACACAAGCGTTGTTGTAGATCCTAGCCATGAAAGGTTAAAAGCTGAATTTTCAGAAGTAACAAAAACTTATATTCCTATGCACAACGTTTTACGCATTGACGCCGTAAATAAAAAAGGAACAGCCAAAATTACTAAATTAGAAAATAAATCTGATAAAGTAACTGCTTTCCCTAGCCCAATATATACACCAACGAAAGAGTAGCCACCGGCGTCAAACCGGTGAAGGTTACCGGAGACCCTTATGTATCGCTATCTGTTAGCAGCATTACTATTTATTTGCAGCGTTAGTTCACCTGCAAAAAGCCTTGATGATGAAAGCTTATACCAACTACTTGATGACATTTGGCAGTATGAGCTTTCGGTTTCCCCTCTTTTAGCCTCTCGCCAAGGCGATAGTTCTTTGGCCCATGTGCTACCTGATATTTCGCCCGAAGCACTTAAAGCACAAAATGAACGATGGCGTGCGTTTCAAAAGGCCTTAAGTCAGTACGAAAAAAACTCTATCTCTACTGACGCTTATATTGCTTTGCTAATGCAGCAATACCGTTTAGCCAACTATGTGGATGAGTATACCTATCGTGCGCACTTGGTGCCTATTAACTCAGAATATGGCTTTCATGGTGCTATGGCCTCGCTTCCTAACTTATCTACATTTAAGCGCGTAGAAGACTATCAAGCATACATTAGCCGCTTAAACGCGCTTAAGCCTTATTTTGACCAGCAAATTACTTATATGAAGCAGGCATTAAAAGAAGGCTACACACAGCCGAAAGTCGTGCTGAAAGGGTTTGAAGACTCAGTTGCGTCGTATATTGTTGAAAATGCAGTGGACAGTGGTTTTTATTCTCCGTTTGCTCGTTTCCCTGAGTACTTTACTGCCGAGCAAAAGGCAGCGCTTACAGAGAAAGGCAAAGCAGCAATAAACAACAGTGTGCTGCCTGCGTATCAAATGTTTTACGACTTTATGGTAGAGGAATACATTCCTAATGCCCGTGAAGATATTGCCGCAAACAACTGGCCTGATGGCGTGGCGTATTACGCCAATAGAGCCAAGCATTACACCACCACAGATATGACGCCTCAGGAAATCCATGATTTAGGTTTGTCTGAAGTAAAACGCATTCGCGCACAAATGCAGCAAATTGTGGATGAGCTTGGCTTTGATGGCGACATTAACGAATTCATTGCGTTTTTACGCGAAGATCCTCAATTCTATGCCACCAGCGCTGAAGATTTACTAAAAGAAGCGTCGTTTATTGCAAAGAAAATGGACGCAAAGCTTCCTTCGCTTTTTGAGTATCTGCCAAGAACGCCTTATGGCGTAGCGCCTGTACCAGACGCTATCGCGCCCAAATACACAACAGGCCGTTACATTCACCCTAGCCGCGATGACCAGCCAGGATATTACTGGGTAAACACTTATGCCCTTGATAAGCGCCCTTTGTATGCATTGCCTGCACTGACCTTACACGAAGCAGTACCTGGCCACCACCTACAAATTTCGTTGGCCGCAGAGCTTGAAGACTTGCCCATGGTACGCCGTAACACCTATATTTCAGCGTTTGGTGAAGGCTGGGGTCTGTACTCTGAGTTTTTAGGTATTGAAGCAGGTATTTATGAAACGCCGTACGACAACTTCGGTCGCTTAAGCTACGAAATGTGGCGTGCGTGTCGCTTAGTGGTCGATACCGGTATGCATACAATGGGTTGGAGCCGTCAGCAAGCGGTGGACTATATGATGGAAAACACTGCGCTTTCAGAACACAACGTTAATACGGAAATAGACCGCTATATCTCTTGGCCAGCGCAAGCGCTGTCATACAAAATTGGTGAAATCAAAATAAAAGGCCTTCGCGAAAAAGCAGAGACTGCTTTAGGTGAGCGTTTTGACGTGCGCAAATTCCACCGCGCGGTGTTAGAAAATGGCTCAGTTCCACTTTTCATATTGGAACAAAATATCAACACGTTTATAGAAGAACAAAAGGCAAAATAAACATGATCGTTGCATTTGGAGTTATAGGATTACTTATCCTGTTTTTAATTTACTTTGTGCTGCGAGCGCAGAATTTGCAAAAAGAGCTGGCGCTGTTGCGCCACTCGAATAAACAGACCAGTAACAAGGTTACGTATGCTTATCGCAATCTTGTTCTTGTTACAGATGCGTTGGAAAAAAACCTTACCGCGCGTATTGAAAGTGCCTATAAAAGCCGTCTTATTGACCAAACTCAATACAATGCGCTGCACCCGCTTATGCGCAACTTTTCAACCATTATTATGGCTTGTTGTGAAAAAGGTATGTCCCTTGAAGAATCTTTAAATAAGGCATTACAGAATGAAGAAGTGACGCTTGAGGAGATTCGTGAAGTGGTGAAGGCTCTACCTAGCAACGTTCGCATGGTATGGGCAAAAAATACCGCAGACGGATTTATTGCTTTTTGCCAAACCGTTACAGCAACCGTAAACGGTACTGCAGCAAAATCACAAAAAGAACCGTCATCACAAGAGTAGCCTCTTACTCTTATCCCCATGTTAGCGCCGATAAAGTGCTAATTACGCGTTAGGGTCGCCCGCTTTACTGTGTTGTTAGGATTGGCGACCCTCGTCTATATCACTACTCTTTTAAAAGTTTAATCTTTTTACCTTTCCAAACTAATCAGTAAGTTAGCAGTTAAAACAACAAGACGAAAACCTTTTATCTTGAAAAGGGTTATTGCTGGCCTATAATACTGTATAAAAATACAGTTTATTTTGAGTGCCATGAAAAAGTCGTTATCCGTACTTAACAAGCATCCCCATATTTGGCGGGCCAGAGATCAAAAGCAAAGTGAAGCTAAGTTTTCGCTGGGTTTTCCGTGTCTGGATAATGCGCTTAACGGGGGCGTGGCTTCTACGGGGCTTGTACGTATTTCCTCACTAACCGGCGTGGGTGAGCTTTCACTCTTTAAACGGGTTATTTGTCAGCATCGCATGCACAAACTGGTGGTGTTTATTAACCCTCCCGGGCTACTACAGTCCCCGTGGTTAGAAAATTTGGGGCTTAAAGCGCAACAGGTACTGGTAGTAAAAACAAGTGAAGAACAAGAGTCATTGTGGGCAGCAGAGCAATGTTTGAAAAGTACGGCTTGCCACTGCGTAGTGCTGTGGAGTAATGCTGTAAATCAAAAAGAAGCGCGACGCCTGCAGGTAGCGGCAACGCATAATGATGCACTGTGCTTGCTGTATACTCCACCGCAACAGCAGGCACCATCATTAAATTATCCAAAAACAAGCTTACAGGGTGGTTTACAAACCAGTACACCAAGCCAAAACGACAACTCATTGCCCATTACTTTAGATATTGCGCTATTTGGCAAACCCCACGCCTTGTCGGTTAATATACGCAAACAACGTCATGGGTGGCCAAAAGATAACATTGTTATTTCTCATCGGTGGACCCCTGACAATCACGCCATTAAATGGGCCATGGCACATAACACGCTTTCCGATCAGGCTTTACATTCTGTGAGCTAATAATGCTGTGGGCCTATATTTACTGCTATCAACTTACTTTAGACAGCCACTTCAAAGCGGCTACAAGTACACATGCGCACAGGAAAGGGTCTAGAAACGAACCTGAAGACGAATCTAACGGAAATTCTTCGTCATTACCGTCGAATACACCTATTGCTGTGTATTGCAGCAAAACGAACAAAATTACGCAATGTAATGATATTGCGAAAAAAGAGGGCATTGAAATTGGTCATGGGCTTGCCCAAGCCGCGGCGCTGTGCCCCTACGTGCATATTCTGCCTTTCAGTGAAGAAGCCGAAAAGCATATGCTGATGCAGCTAGCCCATAGGCTGTATCCTCTGGCTTCTGACATCGTACTAGACTGCCACATTCATTCGAATAGCGTAAATGGTCTGGCAGTAAGGCTAGATAACCTAACCCATTACTATGGCGGGCATAAACCACTGTGGAAAACCCTAACTCAAGCACTTGCAGAGGCAGACATTCGTTATCATTTTGCTAGCGCATGGACAATTGAGGCTGCAAAGGTATTAGCCCTTCATAAACATAACACCTATTTACATACGCAAAATGACATAAAGAAAGTACTAAGTACGTGCCCGCTTTCTATTACTGCTTTGTCACCTAAAGTCATTGACGCCTTGGCAAGGGTGGGTGTTACCCGTGTACAACAGCTATTGGCCATGCCGGTACAAGAGCTGGGGCGGCGCTTCGACAATAACACCATTATGTATCTTACGGCGCTCAGAGGAGAAACCTTCCCTCGCGTTACGCTATTTAGGCCTTTAGAGCACTTTGATAACTTTACTTTATTGCCTTTTGATATTGAAAACACACAGCACCTAACGCCTTTTGTCACGCAGCAGTTTGAGCATTTGTCTCACTATTTACGGGCCAGGAACTTGTATACATCGAGCATTAACGTGCACATTCATTTCAGAGAAGCCCCTGTAATGGAGATTAATATTCAATCGGCACTTCCACAGTCCTCAGTACAAAGTTGGCTACCGCTGTTTAGCCTTAAAACTGAGAACCTAGAGTTACCCGAGCCAGCCACAGCCATTGCGCTTACCTGTCAGCAGTTTGAAGAAATAGATTCGCAGAATGGCGACTTTTTTAGCGATAGGTTTAATGACGTTGCACAAAAACAATTGATTGGCCGCTTAAATGCCAAGCTAGGCGATAACAGTACGTTCCAACCTCGCGCTGCCGACAGCCATCAGTTTGAGTACATGACGGTGACAGAGCCGAGCACCGGTAATTACGATTATAGCAGTGACATTACGCCCACCTTCATCTTTGATACACCTAAACCGCTTATTCAGGCTACCCAAATTTGCTTTGGTCCCGTGCGATTACACAGCGAGTGGTGGCATGACAGCCCAATAAAGCGAGATTATTTCATCGCCCAGACTGAGCAATGTGTAAGGCTTTTAGTATTTAAAGACGAAGAGAGCCGCTGGTGGGTACAGGGCCTTTTTTGTTAGCCGCATGCGGTTAAAGAAAAGGTAAAAGCTAAATCATGAAATACAGCGAACTCTTTTGCCAAAGTAACTATAGCTTTCTTTGCGGCGCCTCTTCTCCCGCAGAGCTTGTGACCACGGCTTCTTTTCTTGGCTATGACGCGCTTGCCATTACAGATGAGTGCTCAGTAGCGGGAGTAGTAAGGGCTTTCGATGAAATAACCCACCAAGGCCTGCCTATTAAGCTTATTGTTGGCAGTTACTTTGTATTTGATGACACTTTATCTTTTGTGCTGTTGTGCCCGAACAAAGCAGCCTACAGCGAACTGTGCCGAATTATAACTAACGCCAGGCGTCGCTCCGCAAAAGGAGAATACCAACTGGCCGAGTGGGATTTGCGTACCATTCGCCACTGCAAATTTATTTGGCTACCAAGCGGAAAAGAAGCCCACGACAAGCATTGGGCTGAGTGGCTGCAAAAGCATCCCGGCATCGATGCCTATATTGGTGCTCAGCGTCTATTAGACGGACGAGATCATCAGAGGTTTGCGCACTACAATCATTTACAGTCTACCTATCCCTTTCCGGTTATTGCCTGTACAGGTGTACTCATGCATCACGCTGACAGGCTACCACTTCAACATGTTTTACATGCCACACAACAGCATACCAGTGTAGATAAAATAGGTCGGGAAGCGTTGAGTAACGCAGAGCGTAGTCTGCGCACCATACAAAAAATAAAAAAGCTCTATCCTGAGAAATGGATAGCCAATACCAATGCCCTAGCCCAGGTATTCACGTTTTCTTTAGAAGAATTGCGCTATCACTATCCTTCGGAACTGGTGCCAGAAGGGTATACGCCTACATCGTATTTACGGGAGCGCGTAGAAGCTGGTATTAAAGTGCGCTTTCCAGAAGGTATAACCTCTGAAATCCGCAAAATTATAGAAAAAGAACTGACACTTATTGCCGAGCAAGAATACGAGTATTTCTTTTTAACCATTTACGATATTGTTCAGTTTGCCAAGCGGCAGCGCATTTTGTATCAAGGGCGAGGCTCTGCGGCTAACTCTGTGGTGTGCTATTGCCTAGAGATAACAGCCGTAGATCCAAGGCAAATAAGTGTACTATTCGAGCGTTTCATATCTAAAGAACGTAATGAACCGCCCGATATTGATGTGGATTTCGAGCATCAGCGCCGTGAAGAGATCATTCAATACATTTATCAAAAATACGGCAGAGAAAGAACCGCTATCGCGGCTACCGTTATTTGCTACCGCTTTAAATCAGCGTTTAAAGATGTGGGTAAAGCGCTTGGTTTTAGCGAGTCACAACTTGATTTTGTAGTTAAACAAATCAATCGCCGAGACAGCGTTATTCCGTGGAAGTCTCAGCTGGCAGGGCTTGGGCTAAATCCTGAAGAGCCTAGGGTACAGCAGTTAATTAATCTTACCGAAGCTTTACTGGGTACACCCCGACATTTGTCGCAGCATGTGGGTGGTTTTGTTATTAGCGCAGGTCCGCTTTACGATCTTGTCCCCGTTGAAAATGCCGCAATGGAAGACCGCACCATCATTCAATGGGATAAGGATGACATTGAAACCTTGGGCCTGCTAAAAGTGGATGTACTAGCGCTTGGGATGTTAAGCGCTATTCGTCGAGCATTTTCGCTTATTAACAAGCAGTATCCGGTTGAAACCAGTATTCCATTTATTACTAAGCTTGGGGATGACAAACAGGTTTTCGATATGATTTGTCGGGCAGATACAGTCGGCGTTTTTCAAATAGAATCACGGGCTCAGATGTCTATGCTGCCAAGGCTCAAACCTCGTCGCTATTACGATTTGGTCGTACAAATAGCCATTGTACGTCCTGGCCCTATTCAAGGCGATATGGTCCACCCTTATTTGATACGTCGACACGGCAATGAAACCATTAGCTACCCGTCTAAAGATGTGGAAAAGGTGCTATCTCGCACTATGGGTGTGCCTATCTTCCAAGAACAAGTGATTCAGCTTGCTATGGTTGCCGCTGGCTTCAGTGGTGGAGAAGCTGACCAGTTGCGACGCGCTATGGCTAGCTGGAAAAAAGACGGCAGAATTTTTGAGTTCAGAGATAAACTCATTAAAGGTATGACGGATAAAGGCTATGAAAGTACGTTCGCTCATAACTTATTCGAACAAATCAAAGGCTTTGCAGGGTATGGTTTTCCCGAGTCTCACTCAGCGTCTTTTGCGGTATTAGCTTATGTGTCTTGTTGGTTGAAGTTTTACTTTCCCGTAGAATTTTACGTGGCGCTATTAAATAGCTGGCCCATGGGTTTTTATTCTCCTTCTCAGTTAGTTCAAGACGCTAAGCGTCACCATATACGAGTAGAGGCGCCCTGCGTGAACCAGTCAAGCTCAGAACACACTTTGGTTGTAAAGGGCCAGGAAAAGTACATACAGCTTGGCCTTAAGCTTATAAAAGGTTTAAGTGAAGCGTCGTCTCAGATTATTGTGGAAAACCGTTCAGATAAAGGCTACACAAATGTTGAACAGTTACAGCAGCTATCTTTAAAAAGCAATGAATTAGAGGCACTTGCCAGTGCAGACGCACTTCGTACTATATCAGGAAATCGGTACGAAACTCGTTGGCGAATTATGGATACCCAAACGCGTTTACCGCTATTTGATACCGATGATTTTTATGCAGATAAAAGTGCCACAACGTTTGACGCTAAACCCTCTGAAGCAGAAAACTTGCTTGAAGATTATGCCTCGACAGGCTTGTCTGTAAATAACCATCCTATTTCTCTGCTTAAGCGGCAACATGAGCTTAAAGACATAAGCTGGTCAAATTCACTTAAAGATAAAAAAAATAAGTCTGTTGTTAAAGTACTGGGGGCAGTAACTGGTCGACAGGCCCCAGGCACTGCAGCAGGGGTTACCTTTCTAACTTTAGAAGATGATATAGGCAATATGAATGTTGTGGTATGGCAAGCTACGGCGCGAGCTCAGCAACAAACTTTTTTGAAAGCAAAGCTTCTTCAGGTTAACGGTATTATTGAACGTTCAAAAGAGGGGGTTATTCACATTATCGCGGGTAAGCTTATCGACCGTACACCTTGGCTCGAAAAGCTAACTTTAAACTCTAGAGATTTTCACTGAACCTTTTACAGAGTCAAAGCAATAGATTATGGTGTGCGAAACGGTTATTTTTTGAATGATAATGCCTTTTTTGTTAAGTAACATATAGATGAATCCGCTATACCTGTAGAGAACAGTTGTCATTTTTGGAGTATAAAATGAAGGGATGGATTGCGCTTTGTATTATCTGCTTATTCAGTCTTAGTAGTTACGCAGATAAATATATAGTTGGCGCACAAAATTTATCGTACTTCCCTCACTACGATTTTTCTTCTCCAGTAGATAAAGGCGTAGCCTGGTCAGTTCTAGAAGCCTTTTCTGAAGCTTCTGGGCACGAATTTATTTATTTGAGTTTGCCCATTAGACGGCTTCAACTCGAGCTAGTTAAAGGTAATGTTGATTTTGTATACCCTGATAACAGAGGATGGTATAACAGCATCACCACTTCCAGCGATAAGCATTTTTCACTCCCCTTAACCAATGCAGTAACAGGTACTATCGTTAAACAAGAAAATGCTGGGCTAGGTATTGATAAGATAAAGCATCTAGCCATGCCGCTAGGGTTCACACCGGTAAACTGGCAAAAAAGAATAGACGATAAACATACACAAATTACTTGGGTTACGAATATACAACAGGGCTTAGCCCTTTTATATCAAGAACGCGTCGACGGATTAGATTTGGAATACTTTGTCAGTCAAAGTTCTGCACCGCTAGCGTATGAGAAAGACGCGTTTACTTTAGATTTGACGCTTCCACATAACGAAATCCCTTTTTCTTTGTCTACCCTTTATCATAAACACATTATTAGTGAACTGAATGATTTCATATCCTCAAACCCCGAATTAATTGATAGTATAAAAGCGAAATACGGAATAACCCCGTTTGAGCAATTATCTCAGCAGCTTCTTAACGAACAAGGATTGGAAATTGAAGAGGTTTGGAAATAATGTCTGCCGCTTTGTAGGTGTCGTCACTTTATTACTGACGCTCACTATTTCAAGCCCATTTGTTTGTGCCGAAACCTATATCGTTGGTGCACAAGATATAGAATATTATCCGTATTACAACTTTGCATCAGAGCACGATAAAGGGTTAGGTAGAGCTATTCTTGATGCCTTTTCCAAGAAAACTGGACATAACTTCATTTACTTAAGTATGCCGGTGAAGCGCCTTCAAATAGAGTTAACAAAAGGCAATGTGGATTTCGTCTTTCCTGACAACCCTGAATGGTATAACCAAATCACACATAAGCTCGGTAAAGTTTATTCTAAGCCACTTACCGACACGTTTGCAGTGACTCTGGTTAGAAAAGAAAAACAAGGCTCAGAGCTTAGCCACATTTCAAAGCTTGCAACGCCCGAAGGGTTCTCGCCTGTTAAATGGAAGCAACAGATTAAAAACGGGTCAGTTGAAGTAATAGGCGTTAGCAGTATTTATGAAGGCCTTAGGCTTTTACAAAGCAATAAAGTGGATGCTTTTGATGTGGAATACCATGCCTCATTATATTTTATACAACGCTTTCCTCAGTCAGCTTCTTTTGTTGCCGACTTAACGCTACCTAACAATGTTGTCTCATTTTCCTTATCGACATTAAATCATCCAGAGATTATTAATGAATTAAATACCTTTTTGCTGACTAATTCTGGCGAAATAAATGATATAAAAGAAAGATATGGTATTGAAGATATAGCGCAACTGAAAAAACAGTTGATGGATGAGCAAGATATTAATAAAAACGCGCTATGGACCCCCTTGTAAAAACTTCAATAATGTCAGTAATGTAGACTTTCCAAAACTAAAGCTTTTCTTATTTTATAGCCCTATCCAACTGAAATTAATAATTTTTTTCGGTTGGATAATTTTTTGCTTGTTGATTACTAGATCAAGGAGCAATTATGAAACAGTTATCACTACTTTTATTTTCTTTTCTAATCATTTTTACCACCAATAGCGCACAGGCAAGGCAAACTGTCAGTGTCGACTATATGCACGGATTTGACGATATAGACGGTATGCGCTTCGCATACAGACCACTTGAACAAACATTAGCGACAGATTGGTTTGGCGACATAAAGCTTTACTGGGAAGTGAGTGCGGTTGTTTGGGAATATGGCGAAAACGATACACATAGCACTAGTTATGGCGCGTCACTGACTCCTGTTTTTATGAAACAGGTATCCACGCTATATGACAAGTATCCTGTATATATAGAAGCAGGTATTGGCGCAAGCTACATTGGCGATCAAAAAGTAGCTGGTAAAGATATTGGGTCTAACTACCAATTTGAAGACAGGTTAGGTGTGTTTGTAGAGATTGATAAGAAGCAACATGTTGCCCTGCGTTATATGCACTTTTCAAACGGTGGCTTTAATAACGACAACCCGGGACTAGACTTCCTAAACCTATCCTACGCCTACCATTTCTAAACGCAAAAACCCGCCGTTAGGCGGGTTCTTTTAATGAGACCTGGCAGTGTCCTACTCTCACATGGGGAAGCCCCACACTACCATCGGCGCTAATACGTTTCACTTCTAAGTTCGGAATGGAATTAGGTGGTACCGTATCGCTATGGCTGCCAGGAAAAACTGGTTTGCAGTAGCAATTACTGCGTAAAGCTGAGAACTCTCAACCTTACTAAATTCTGTGAGCTCGCATATAAAATGCTGTAGCTTCTATATAAAGCAAAAAACCCGCCGTTAGGCGGGTTTTTCTTAATGGGACCTGGCAGTGTCCTACTCTCACATGGGGAAACCCCACACTACCATCGGCGCTAATACGTTTCACTTCTGAGTTCGGAATGGAGTCAGGTGGTACCGTATCGCTATGGCTGCCAGGAAAACTGGTAACAATCTAGAAAACTGGATATCAATTCAATCGTGAGTAACTACTTTTCACTCTTACTTGCTTACTTTAGCTTGTCTACAACACTCAAAAGCCTAAAGCTTTTTGGGCGTTGTATGGTTAAGCCTCTCGGGCAATTAGTACAGGTTAGCTTAACGCCTTACAACGCTTCCACACCCTGCCTATCAACGTCATCGTCTATAACAACCCTTCCAGAACTTAAAGTTCAGGGATGACTCATCTTTGGGCCGGCTTCCCGCTTAGATGCTTTCAGCGGTTATCCGTTCCGAACATAGCTACCGGGCAATGCGATTGGCATCACAACCCGAACACCAGCGGTTCGTCCACTCCGGTCCTCTCGTACTAGGAGCAGCTCCCATCAATCATCCAACGCCCACACCAGATAGGGACCGAACTGTCTCACGACGTTCTAAACCCAGCTCGCGTACCACTTTAAATGGCGAACAGCCATACCCTTGGGACCGACTTCAGCCCCAGGATGTGATGAGCCGACATCGAGGTGCCAAACACCGCCGTCGATATGAACTCTTGGGCGGTATCAGCCTGTTATCCCCGGAGTACCTTTTATCCGTTGAGCGATGGCCCTTCCATACAGAACCACCGGATCACTATGACCTACTTTCGTACCTGCTCGACGTGTCTGTCTCGCAGTTAAGCTAGCTTATGCCATTGCACTAACCTCACGATGTCCGACCGTGATTAGCTAACCTTCGTGCTCCTCCGTTACTATTTGGGAGGAGACCGCCCCAGTCAAACTACCCACCAGACACTGTCCACAATCCCGATTAGGGACCAATGTTAGAACATCAAACATACAAGGGTGGTATTTCAAGGACGGCTCCACACAATCTAGCGACTGTGCTTCAAAGCCTCCCACCTATCCTACACATGTAGGTTCAATGTTCAGTGCCAAGCTGTAGTAAAGGTTCACGGGGTCTTTCCGTCTAGGTGCGGGTACACAGCATCTTCACTGCGATTTCAATTTCACTGAGTCTCGGGTGGAGACAGCGTGGCCATGGTTACACCATTCGTGCAGGTCGGAACTTACCCGACAAGGAATTTCGCTACCTTAGGACCGTTATAGTTACGGCCGCCGTTTACCGGGGCTTCGATCAAGAGCTTCGTCCGAAAACTAACCCCATCAATTAACCTTCCGGCACCGGGCAGGTGTCACACCCTATACGTCCTCTTACGAGTTTGCAGAGTGCTGTGTTTTTAATAAACAGTCCCAGCCACCTGGTCACTGCGGCCTCCACTTGCTTACCACGCGAAGTGTTCACAAACAGAGGCGTACCTTCTCCCGAAGTTACGGTACAATTTTGCCGAGTTCCTTCACCCGAGTTCTCTCAAGCGCCTTAGTATTCTCTACCTGACCACCTGTGTCGGTTTGGGGTACGGTTCATATAATCATAAGTTTAGAAGCTTTTCCTGGAAGCAGGGCATCAACAACTTCACTCCCTTGGGAGCTCGTCTCGTGTCTCGGCCTTAGAATTCCGGATTTACCTAAAATTCCAGCCTACGCACTTTCACTTGGACAACCAACGCCAAGCTTGCCTAGCCTTCTCCGTCCCTCCATCACTGATTATATAAGTACGGGAATATTAACCCGTTTCCCATCGACTACGCATTTCTGCCTCGCCTTAGGGGCCGACTTACCCTGCCCTGATTAGCATGGGACAGGAAACCTTGGTCTTCCGGCGTGGGAGTTTTTCACTCCCATTATCGTTACTCATGTCAGCATTCGCACTTGTGATATGTCCAGCAAGCTTTACAACTCACCTTCATCCACTTACACAACGCTCCCCTACCCAGCATGTAAACATGCTGCCGCAGCTTCGGTATATTGCTTAGCCCCGTTACATCTTCCGCGCAGGCCGACTCGACTAGTGAGCTATTACGCTTTCTTTAAAGGGTGGCTGCTTCTAAGCCAACCTCCTAGCTGTCTATGCCTTCCCACATCGTTTCCCACTTAGCAATATTTTGGGACCTTAGCTGGCGGTCTGGGTTGTTTCCCTCTCCACGACGGACGTTAGCACCCGCCGTGTGTCTCCCGGATAGTTCTCATTGGTATTCGGAGTTTGCAAAGGGTTGGTAAGTCGGGATGACCCCCTAGCCTTAACAGTGCTCTACCCCCAATGGAATTCGTCCGAGGCTCTACCTAAATAGATTTCGGGGAGAACCAGCTATCTCCCGGTTTGATTGGCCTTTCACCCCCAGCCACAAGTCATCCCCTAACTTTTCAACGTTAGTGGGTTCGGTCCTCCAGTTGATGTTACTCAACCTTCAACCTGCTCATGGCTAGATCACCGGGTTTCGGGTCTATACCTAGCAACTAAACGCGCAGTTAACACTCGCTTTCGCTACGGCTCCGCTATTCGCTTAACCTTGCTACTAAATATAAGTCGCTGACCCATTATACAAAAGGTACGCAGTCACCCCGAAGGGCTCCCACTGCTTGTACGTATACGGTTTCAGGTTCTATTTCACTCCCCTCACAGGGGTTCTTTTCGCCTTTCCCTCACGGTACTGGTTCACTATCGGTCAGTTAGGAGTATTTAGCCTTGGAGGATGGTCCCCCCATATTCAGTCAAGATAACACGTGTCCCGACCTACTCGATTTCACTGTAAAGATTGCGTCGTGTACAGGGCTATCACCTTGTATCGCTCCTCTTCCCAAAGGATTCCACTACATTCAAAACAGCTTAAGGGCTGTTCCCCGTTCGCTCGCCGCTACTAGGGGAATCTCAATTGATTTCTTTTCCTAAGGGTACTTAGATGTTTCAGTTCCCCTCGTTCGCCTCGTTACACTATGTATTCATGCAACGATACCTGTAAACAGGTGGGTTTCCCCATTCGGACATCTGTGGCTCAAATGCATTTTGTCGGCTCACCACAGCTTTTCGCAGACTTACACGTCCTTCATCGCCTCTAACTGCCAAGGCATCCACCGTATACGCTTCGTCACTTAACCATACAACCCCAAACAGCCTTTTGACTTCTGTCTAAGTTATGTCGTATGCATGACAAGCTAATCGGAAGAATTGCCTTGTTATCAATAATTTGATAACAAGCAATTCAGTCAAGTAGAGTAAAAAGTCATCTTTCGATTTCTCAGTTACTCAATTTTGATTGATTACTATTAATATCAGCTTTCCAAATTGTTAAAGAGCATAGTGCTTAATTCAAAACACTTAGGTTTGATCTTAAATCAAAGCTAAGGGCTTTTATTTAAGTCATCTTTAAATATAAACAAGACTATCTGTGTAGGCACTGCATCAAGTGCGTCTATCGACGTAATGGTAAGGAGGTGATCCAACCCCAGGTTCCCCTAGGGTTACCTTGTTACGACTTCACCCCAGTCATGAAACACAAAGTGGTAATCGTCCTCCCGAAGGTTAGACTAACTACTTCTTTTGCATCCCACTCCCATGGTGTGACGGGCGGTGTGTACAAGGCCCGGGAACGTATTCACCGCAGTATTCTGACCTGCGATTACTAGCGATTCCGACTTCATGGAGTCGAGTTGCAGACTCCAATCCGGACTACGACATTCTTTAAGGGGTCCGCTCCACATCACTGTCTCGCTTCCCTCTGTAAATGCCATTGTAGCACGTGTGTAGCCCTACACGTAAGGGCCATGATGACTTGACGTCGTCCCCACCTTCCTCCGGTTTGTCACCGGCAGTCTCCTTAGAGTGCCCAACTTAATGCTGGCAACTAAGGACAAGGGTTGCGCTCGTTGCGGGACTTAACCCAACATCTCACGACACGAGCTGACGACAGCCATGCAGCACCTGTGTCAGAGTTCCCGAAGGCACCAATCTATCTCTAGAAAGTTCTCTGCATGTCAAGTGTAGGTAAGGTTCTTCGCGTTGCATCGAATTAAACCACATGCTCCACCGCTTGTGCGGGCCCCCGTCAATTCATTTGAGTTTTAACCTTGCGGCCGTACTCCCCAGGCGGTCTACTTAGCGCGTTAGCTTCGCTACTCACGACTTAAAGTCACAAACAGCTAGTAGACAGCGTTTACGGTGTGGACTACCAGGGTATCTAATCCTGTTCGCTACCCACACTTTCGCACATGAGCGTCAGTCTTTGGCCAGGGAGTCGCCTTCGCCACTGATGTTCCTCCAGATATCTACGCATTTCACCGCTACACCTGGAATTCCACTCCCCTCTCCAAGACTCTAGTCTGCCAGTTCTAAATGACCATCCCAGGTTGAGCCCGGGGCTTTCACATCTAGCTTAACAAACCGCCTGCGTGCGCTTTACGCCCAGTAATTCCGATTAACGCTCGCACCCTCCGTATTACCGCGGCTGCTGGCACGGAGTTAGCCGGTGCTTCTTCTGTTGTTAACGTCACGGCTAGCAGGTATTAACTACTAACTTTTCCTCACAACTGAAAGTGCTTTACAACCCGAAGGCCTTCTTCACACACGCGGCATGGCTGCATCAGGGTTTCCCCCATTGTGCAATATTCCCCACTGCTGCCTCCCGTAGGAGTCTGGACCGTGTCTCAGTTCCAGTGTGGCTGATCTTCCTCTCAGAACAGCTAGAGATCGTTGCCTTGGTAAGCCTTTACCTTACCAACTAGCTAATCTCACTTGGGCCTCTCTTTGCGCCGGAGCCTAAGCCCCGTTTGGTCCGTAGACATTATGCGGTATTAGCAGTCGTTTCCAACTGTTATCCCCCTCGCAAAGGCAAGTTCCCAAGCATTACTCACCCGTCCGCCACTCGTCAGCGAAGTGCAAGCACTTCCTGTTACCGTTCGACTTGCATGTGTTAGGCCTGCCGCCAGCGTTCAATCTGAGCCATGATCAAACTCTTCAATTAAATATATCGAAATATGAATCGTCGTTGTGACACTCTTAACGAGTGCCCACACAGATTGTCTTGTCTAAATTGTTAAAGAACATTGCGACTTCGTCGCAATTCACCAGAAGCCGTTGCTTCTTAGTGACTCACCCTGTTCGAGTGAGGTGCGCATTATACGCTGGAAGTTTTCGTTGTCAACACTTTTTGAAAATTTATTTTCTGAAGCGTTTCTTCTAAACTCCCGTCTTTACTGGCCTATGCAGGTAGTAGAGACTTACTTCAGGAGGGTTGCTGTTTTGCTTTTCCCCCGAAGCGGATGCGCATTTTAGGGAAATGAGCGCTCACGTCAACACTTATTTTAAAAAAAGTGTCATATTAGCTTTGAACGATTAAATTACCCTCAACATGCGCTTTATTTGATCAATTTAAAGCCTCAAACTAAAGCACTGGTATCTATTAAGCTATAAGAATGTATTTATCGAACCGTTATATATGTTTGTTCGGATACTCACATTAGTTTTAAGTTAATTAAAAAGAATAACTCCATACGCATGCCACAATCCTTTTTAACCAATAATATGATTCATAGTGATTAACAGCGACAGTGTCATTACTCTCTACACTTAGATAAACTACGGGAAATAACCTGCCGATACTTGCTTTCATTTTTGTCAGTATATAAGCATCTGTTAGCGGGGAGTTGGATACGTATTATCAATATTGCTTAACTACACTATATAGAGGTCTATCACGCATTATGAAAACGAGCGTCATTTTTACAACTTATAATTCACCCGCGTGGTTAGAGAAAGTACTATGGGGTTTCTTCGAACAAACCGCAGATAACTTCGAAATTGTTATTGCGGACGACGGCTCTCGTGAAGACACTAAAGCACTTATCCAACGTCTCAAGCAAGAAACAGATATACCTATCAAACACGTCTGGCAAGAAGACGATGGTTTCCAAAAGTGCCGTATTCTTAATAAAGCTATTGTAGCCTCTGAGGGCGAATACTTAATTTTCACAGATGGCGACTGCATTCCTCGAAACGACTTTGTAGAGCAACATCTAAGGCTATCAGAGAAAAATACCTATCTTTCTGGTGGGTACTTCAAATTACCCATGAGTGTAAGTAAAGCAATCACACGTGAGGATATCGTAAGTCAGCGAGCATTCAATGTGGATTGGTTAGTTAGTAAAGGTTTAAAAAAGACGCATAAAACGATGAAGCTCACTGCAAGAGGGGCCTGGGCAGAGTTTTTAAATAAGATAAGCCCGGCTCGCCCAACTTGGAATGGGCATAGCGCTTCATGTTACAAAGAGCACATTCTGGCAGTAAACGGTTTTGAGGAAACTATGCAATATGGTGGTCAAGATTGTGAATTTGGCGATCGATTAGTTAACTATGGCCTGAAAGCTAAACGCATACGTTATTCAGCTGTGTGCATACACCTTGACCATAAACGCGGATATGTTACGCCAGAAATGCTACAGAGAAGCAAAGCGATACGTGAAGATACTAAAAAGAATAAAGTAATAAAGGCACGTGTAGGAATAGAAGAATCATCACAATAAACCGGTAATAAACAAGAGTTGCGCTAATGCATAAATCGATTGATAGTTTTAAAGGCATATCTCCTACTTTAGGCAAGAATGTCTATATTGATGACTCGGCAAGAATAGTCGGTGATGTAGTATTAAAAGATGATGCCAGTATTTGGCCATTGGTTGCTGCACGCGGTGACGTGAACAAGATTCGTATTGGCGCTCGCAGTAATATACAAGACGGCAGTGTTTTGCACGTTACCCGTAAATCAGATAAAAACCCTGATGGGTTTCCACTTATTATTGGTGACGACGTTACCGTTGGGCACAAATGTATGCTGCATGGCTGCCAATTAGGTAATCGTATTCTGGTCGGTATGGGCGCAATTGTAATGGATGGCGTTGTTGTTGAAGACGATGTGTTCATTGGCGCAGGTACATTAGTACCGCCAAACAAAAGATTAGAGAGCGGATTTCTTTATGTAGGAAACCCCATGCAAAAGAAAAGGCCACTCAACGACGCTGAAATGGCATTTCTAAAACAGTCTGCCGTGAACTATGTAGTATTAAAAGATGAGTACCTAGAAGAAGCGAACTAGTTTCGCTTCTCACTTTGCTCAACAATATCTCTAACCCGTTTTACAATGTCCGAGGTATCAGGTCGCTTTTGTGTCCATATATAGAATGCTTCGGCAGCTTGCTCAACTAGCATCCCTAACCCATCTATTTGCGTATTAACACCTAGCTCAGCCGCATCTCTCATAAAGCGCGTAGGTGAATTTTTATAAACCATGTCGTAAACCACTTCACAGTGTTGTAAAACACCATCGTTCAAACTACACGGCAACTCATTATTTAAACTAGCGGCTGTTGAATTGATAATAATATGAGGTGCTATCGTTGCGATATCTTCAAGAGGCACCACCTGCACTTTTGCGTTTGACGCGGCGCTTGCGACTTCGTCAGCTTTTGCTTTCGTTCTGTTCGCAATAGTCAGTGAAGCAGCGCCCGCTTTTAATAATGGAGAAATAACACCACGGGCTGCACCGCCGGCACCGATAAGCAATACGCGTTTATCTTTAACTTTCACGCCACTATTTAGTAAATCATTTACTAGTCCAACACCGTCTGTGTTGAACCCTAACAGCTCACCGCTGCCCCCATTCATTAATGTATTAACAGCTTGTGCATCTTTAGCTGCTTGGTCATCTACCTTTGCTAAGTTAAAGGCATCAAGCTTAAAAGGCATTGTGACATTGCAGCCTACAGCGTTTTCTTGAGCTAAAAACGCTTTGGCGGCTTCAACAAAACCATCTTCAGGCGCAAGTATCTTTTCATAAGAAATCTTTTCTCCAACTTGATCAGCAAACATTTGATGAATAGTTGGTGATAAACTCTGTGCAATAGGATTTCCGAATACAGCGAATTTTTTCATGGGAATACGAGACTTATTTAATATAAAGAAGAAAAGCGATAGTCGTGCTTCGCAGAGTACACCATATGAGCGTATAGGTGGAGAGGAGAAAGTACGAGAATTAGCAAATACGTTTTATGACATTATGGAGACCGATCCACTTGCGAATGAACTACTTGCTATTCACCCTCAGCCATTAGACAGAATTCGTCATGTATTCTTTTTATATTTGAGTTTATGGCTGGGTGGTCCTGATGATTATCAGCAGCAATTTGGACACCCCCGTTTGCGTGCACGCCACCTTCCCTACACAGTAACACCAGAGTTGAAGGCGCAGTGGATGTATTGTATGCGCAAAGCCATGTTTAAAACGGTTAATGATATCGCCTTAGCTCAACAGTTACTTGATGCACTTGATCAACTTGCCAATCACATGGTGAATACAAAATAAAAAAGCGCGTTGAAAAGATTAACCTTTTAACGCGCAAGTCCCCTGTTACCGTCTACGCTCTTCGTGGCGTATAAAGTAGTGCAATTGTGAAAGCTTCAACTGTTAGGTTTAGGCCCTAGAAGGTGTAACCTACCGATATCGTGTACACCCAAGGGTCTATTTCAATATCACTAACCTTTCCAGCAGCATCGCCAACTTTAAAGGTGGCTTCTGTATCAATATCTATATAACGAACCGATGCGTTTACATGCCACTTAGTATCTATTTGATAGTCCATACCAACCTGAGCCGATACACCAAATGAGTTATCAAGCGATAGGTCACTTAAGCCCGCTGTTTCATTTGCGCCCGTAAACTCTTCGTCAAAGATAAAGGTATAGTTGATACCTGCACCAATGTACGGCTGAAATGCAGAGCTTGCGTCGTTGAAGTAATAGTTCGCGGTTAATGTAGGAGGAAGGTGCGTCACTTCACCAAGCTGGTTCCCTGTACCAAGAGGGTCTGCAACAGAAAAGTTCACGTCGTGCTTAAAAGGCGTTGCTGCAAGCAGCTCAATATTAATATTATCGGTAATAAAGTACGCAACGTTCAAACCTAGCTGGGTATCATTATCAATATTAAGGGCAACACCGAGGTCTGTTCCACCAGCGACAATGTTAGAAGTAGATTCGTCAGGAGCAACGGTAGTTAGACCGCCACGGACAATCCAATCGCCCTGTTGATGAGCGCTAGCTAGAGGTGAAATTGCAGCAATTGTAAGACAAAGTGCAGATAATGTGTGTTTGCGCATGATGTGTCTCTTTTGTGTTTAACTAAGATGGCGCTACTTTACGCCCTTGGTTAAGAGAAACATTGATCCAGCGCAAGCTTGATAACTCACTGAAACAAAGATGATATTCGGACTTGATGCAGATCAAAAAACGCCGTGTGTTCAACTCGCACGGCGTTTTCCTTATTAATGACATCAGATAAATCAGTAAAAGCGACCTTACTAAATTAAATTCACCAGTCAGTAGGCTTTAACCAGTCAGTTAACTTAGCTTCAGCGCTACCCGGTGCGGGCGTATAGCAATATTCCCAGCGGGCTAACGGCGGCATCGACATTAAAATAGACTCTGTGCGCCCTCCGGTTTGTAATCCAAACAGGGTACCGCGGTCGAATACTAGATTGAATTCAACGTAGCGACCTCGGCGATATAGCTGGAAGTCTCGCTCTCTTTCACCAAAATCGGTTTGCTTACGGCGTTCTACAATAGGAACGTATGCGTCAATAAAGCCGTTGCCTACCGCCTGCATAAACGCAAATGACTGTTCAAAGCCCAACTCATTCAGGTCATCGAAGAACAACCCTCCCACGCCGCGAGTTTCGTTGCGATGTTTTAAATAAAAGTAATCGTCACACCACTTTTTATACTTAGGGTACACATCATCGCCAAACGGCTTACATAATTTCTTTGCGGTATCATGCCAGTGCACAACGTCATCTTTGAACGGGTAAAACGGCGTTAAGTCAAAACCACCACCAAACCACCAGATAGGTGCTTCACCTTCTTTTTCCGCAATGAAAAAGCGAACATTAGCGTGCGACGTCGGGATATACGGGTTATGTGGGTGGATAACAAGTGATACGCCCATTGCTTGAAAGTTTCTGCCCGCAAGCTCAGGACGATTTGCCGTTGCTGATGCTGGCATTTGGCTGCCAAACACGTGTGAAAAGTTAACGCCGCCTTGCTCAATCACCGCACCGTTTTTTAAGACTCGAGAGCGACCACCGCCGCCTTCTTCACGCTGCCAACTGTCTTCGACAAACTGACCTTTTCCGTCGGCGAGCTCGAGGGTTTGGCAGATTGTGTCCTGCAGCCCTAGTAGATAGCTTTTTACTTGTTCTATTACTTCAGCGGCATTTTTACCGTCCAGTAATTCTGCTGATGTCATGCTCTTATTACCTCTGCTGTGTCACCATCGCGAATGGTACTGGGTTTAGTTGCACCACCTACTGCACCGTCAACGTAGAAAACGGAATCAGCGAATACGGCTTTTGCCTCTTCAGTAGTGGTGGCTGGCGGTTGACCGGTTAGGTTAGCACTTGTAGAAACAAGTGGCTTCCCTAACTTATTGCACAGCTCTACTACTACTGGATGATTAGTTACGCGCACTGCTATTTTACTATGCTTACCGGTTAACCAAACAGGCGCCGATGACGACTTAGGTAATAGCCAAGTGTTCGGGCCAGGCCAGCTTGAGAAAATATCGGTGCGACGATGTGGTTGTATGGCATTGTCGTTAACATAGGGCAATAGCTGACTGTAATTAGCAGCTATTAAAATAACGCCCTTTTCTACTGGTCGCTGTTTTATCTCTAACAGCGCATTTACCGCTGCTTCATTGTCTGGGTCACATCCGATGCCCATTACCGCTTCGGTTGGATAAACGATTAAATTTCCCGCTTCAAAAGCGGCAACAACAGGGTCTACTTCAGATGTATTAGCCTCAACGGGTGTAAACGTATTCACGTTCCCATTTTGGGTATCAGACATGGTTTTGATCTCTTTGTATAGTTCTTGGTTTAGTTGTTCGTTTAGTTAATCATATAACTACTTTTTAAAGCCACAACTAGGCTGAGGGCACTGCAACTGCCCCTTTTTATCTATCAATACTCCCCAACCGCAGTCTGGGCAGCTTTCATTTATCGGCGCGAAATTTAGCACATATCGACATTGTGGATAATGGTTACACGCAAAAAACTGTTTACCGTATTTATTAGTACGCGAGATCAAATGCCCTTTCTTACATTTTGGGCAATCTACCAAGGTGTCTTCTTTTTCCTTAATAGGCTCTATGTGATGGCACGTAGGAAAATTTGTACAGCCAATAAACATACCAAATCGCCCCTTTTTTATAGCAAGGTCAGAAGCACATTCGGGGCACGCTATACCATCTAAGGTTTTAAGAATAGTGGTTTGTTTATCGTGAAGCGGCTTACTGAAGTTGCATTCAGGGTAGCCTGTACACCCAATAAATGGACCTGATTTACTGTTCTTTATATGAAGGGGCTTGCCGCACTCGGGGCAGTCTCCGAAGTTATCATCTAGAGCATGCTCGTGCGCTGAAAAAAGTGAGTGGTCTATTTTAGACATGTATTAGACGTTAAGGCCTTAACGCGCTGTAATTTCACAGCGCATTTTGTAAGTAAAGATTTAAATATCAGTGACTACGACTGCATTAATGCAGCACGCCGTCTGGCTCTTCGAACAAAAGATCTTCCATTTGTGCGTAGGCTTTCTCTTTGCCAGGTACGTTGAATAGTACCATTAGCACAACCCACTTGAGGTCTTCTAAACAGAATTCATTGGAATCGATTTCCATAACGCGGTCTATCACCATCTCACGCGTAGACGCGTCTAGTACATTAACCTGTTCTAAGAACATAAGAAAACCACGACATTCCACATCTAAACGCATCTGTTCTTCGTGGGTGTAGATACGGCTTAAGCTGGTGCTAATCCCTTTACAAAAGTACGGTTTTATATCCGTTTCTTGCAGAGCCGCTAGCTTTTCTAACCATGCGAGGGCTTTATAAATCTCATCGTGATGGAAACCTGCGCGCACAAGTTCTTCCGTCAACTCGTCTTGATCAACACGAATTTCCGTTTCACTGTGAATGAAGTTTTCAAACAGATACATGAGGATATCGAACATATTATTTTCCCCTCAATTTAACGTAACCACCCGGGACAGCGGCTACTAAACCACGCAACTCATATTCTAATAATGATGCCATTGCTTGCGATACTGATAAGGCATTGCGCTGGGCTATAACATCAATAGCGGTGATGTCATAATCCACACTAGCTAATAATTTATCGGTTGCCAAGCTATTCGCTGCACTTTTTTCGTTTTGCTCGTTAACATCCAAGCCCAGTTGTTCAGGCTGAAGACCAATTTCATCTAGAATATCGATAATATTAATTACTAATTTGGCGCCCTGTTGGATTAACAAATGGCAGCCTTCAGAGTACGCGTGAAAGATACTACCAGGCACAGCAAATACTTCTCGCCCCATATCTGCGGCCAAATTCGCAGTTATCAAGGTGCCACTCTTAATTTTTGCCTCTACTACCAAGGTTCCAAGTGATAACGCAGCGATAATTCTGTTTCTGCGGGGGAAGTGCCAAGGTTTAGGCCCTTGTCCAGGAAAAAACTCTGTGACGGTAACGCCCTTGTCATTATTTATTGCCTCGTAGAGCGTGCGATTTTTAGCGGGATAGACTACTTCAGGACCCGTGCCCATCACTGCGACTGTTCCTGTATTTCCCGACAAAGCGCCTTGATGCGCGGCACTATCAATGCCCATAGCAAGGCCACTTGTTACTGCAACTCCATTATTAGACAACCCTGATGCAAATTCACTGGCGATCCGCTTACCCTGCATGCTAGCCCTTCTACTGCCCACAATGGCAATTTGCGGACTTCGCAGCAAAGCACTATCACCCGTTGTAAATAGTACTAGGGGTGGACTGTCCAATTGCTTTAACGATTGAGGGTAGTATGAAGACGAATAAGAAATAATGTGTCTATTATCAGCCGCTTGTTGCCATAAGAAAGCAGCATCAATAAGGGGCTTTGATATTTGATCTACGAGCTGTTTCACAGCGTCGGGAAGCGATGATGAATTACCGGCTAAATCAGCAGGAGATAGTTGATAGTGTTCTAGGGTCTGTAGCCAGATTTTAGGGGAGATGCGCTGAGCCGATGCTAGTGCTACCCATGCGAATAGCTCGCTGTTTGATTGAGAAGTGTGCTGTTTCATTGTCGCTCCTTTATGAGCGACAATGAAACCTACAGCGTCTAAGGCTTAGCGACAATAAAGCCGCGCTTAATTCCTTTATTCGCTCTTGTTATTAATCCATAGCTTGCCGCATCGAATGTTTTAAAAACAATCACCTCACCTACTTTGAGTGCTGGCTGTGCTACCGTATCAATAAACCACTCACCACCGTTTTTAGCACCGGGTTCATCAACATAACGCGGGCTATCTTCATCGATAATGGCTGGGCCTTGAGCATACACCCCCAATACTGTGCCTGGCGCTACATCCATTGCGCCAAGGTCAATAATGACAACATCATATTTGCCAAGTAAGTCGTGATCATGCAAGTCGCCTACGACTACGCCTCGTTGTGAGGTAGCAGGCGTAAGCTCGAAACCTTCTGGATGAGTAAAGCCCCCGGCCATCAATTTGTCACCACGTTTTGCTTCTTGATTGGCGTCATCAATAAACAGTAGCATGGTATCGTCTGCTTGGTCTTTCTCTACCAACGAAGCATTAGATACATGGGTGACCTGAATGCCTAGCGTTTCTCCATCTAGGTTTCTGATAGTAGCGTGCTTTCTAATCACTCTGTACTGGTCGTTAGTACTGAATTGTTGCTGGCTAAGCACAAAGTCATCTGAAGCAAACCTAACGTTTCCGTCTTGATTACCTAGGAGTCTAGGTAAGGCTGAATAGTCGTCTTCGTCTAGCAACATATGTTGTCTTACAAAAGGAGAGATAGTTGTCCAAGACAGGACGTCGACAGGTTTTGGCTTTATGCGCTTATCAGTAGACGGAGACAGATTGTAGGCTAGCTTGTCGCGCTTCACGCTTAAAACAGGCTGACCATCAATGAAACCTACAACGATGACATCACCGGGATAGATAAGATGAGGGTTATCTATTTGCGTATTCGTTCGCCATAGCTCTGGCCATAGCCAAGGCTCGTTAAGAAAAATATTCGCAATTTCCCATAGGGTGTCGCCACGCTTCACCGTATAGGTTTCTGGCGCAGTGTCTTTTAATTGAAGCGCGAACGCAGGCAAAGACAAAAGCACTCCAAGAATAAATATTGCTGCACGACGCGCGTATGTTAATCGCTTTTTCAAATTGACCACCTGCAAATTATTCACTGTCATTTATTGTTGATTTTTCAGACAATAGCACTATATCGGCAGAAGTACGTATTCTTGTAGGGTTTAGGCAAAAAACTGCACGAAACCACCCGATATACGTTAGAATAGTAACTTAATAAGCACTGTAAAGCGTGCTGGCAATTAGATCGTATATGAATTTATACAGCGAAAAGGTGAAGTAAGCGAGAAATGGCAATTTTAGACGTATTAAGTTTTCCTGATGAACGTCTTCGCACGGTAGCTAAACCCGTAGAAGAAGTTAACGACGAAATTAAACAATTGGTATCGGACATGTTCGAAACCATGAAAGACGAGAACGGTATTGGCCTTGCAGCGACGCAAGTTAACCGCCACGTTCAAGTTGTTGTAATGGACGTATCGGAAGATCAAAACGAGCCTCGCGTATTTATTAACCCTGAAATTATTCGTAAAGATGGTTCCACAATTAGCGAAGAAGGCTGCTTGTCTGTACCGGGTAACTACGCCAAGGTTGAGCGCGCTGAAGCAATAACGGTTAAAGCGTTAGATGAGAATGGCGAGACCTTTGAGTTAGATGCCGAAGGCCTGCTGGCTATCTGTATTCAACACGAACTCGATCATTTAAAAGGTAAACTTTTTATCGATTATTTATCGCCACTTAAGCGCCAACGTATTCGTAAAAAGCTTGAGAAAGAAGCGCGTCTTGCCGCAAAAGCCTAGGGAATAACGTGACAACTCCATTAAAAGTAATTTTTGCCGGTACTCCGGATTTTGCAGCTAAACATCTATCGGCGTTGCTAGAGAGTGAGCACGAGGTTATTGCTGTCTACACTCAGCCTGATAGGCCCGCTGGCCGTGGTAAGAAACTCACAGCCAGTCCAGTTAAGGTGCTAGCTGAAGAAAATGCCATTCCTGTGTACCAGCCTCAGTCGTTAAAAGCGCCAGAAGCACAAGAAGAGTTAGCCTTGCTAAATGCCGATTTAATGGTGGTGGTTGCTTATGGCCTAATATTACCTACAGCTGTGCTTAACGCTCCTAAGCTAGGTTGTATTAATGTACACGGTTCTATTTTGCCAAAGTGGCGCGGCGCAGCTCCAATACAGCGCGCTATATGGGCGGGTGACGCTGAAACAGGCGTAACCATAATGCAAATGGATGAAGGTTTAGATACTGGCGATATGCTGCACATCGCCACATTACCTATTACACCTGAAGACACCAGCGCAACTTTGTATGACAAGCTTGCAGAACTAGGACCAAAAGCATTAGTTGAAGTTGTCGACAACTTTGAAAGCTATAGGCCTACGAAACAAGATGACTTTATGGCCACCTATGCGAAAAAGCTTTCTAAAGAAGAAGCGCTTATCAATTGGGCAGACGATGCCAAGCAAATAGAACGAAACATTCGCGCCTTCAACCCTTGGCCAGTAGCGTGGATGAAGGTAGAAGATCAAAATGTGAAGGTGTGGTCAGCTACCGTTGTTACACTAGATAAAGAGGTTAAGCCAGGTACGATCGTTAGTGCTAATAAAGAAGGCATAACCATAGCAACAGGGTGCGACGCACTTTGCATCACAACACTTCAAATTCCAGGTAAAAAGGCGCTACCAGCGTCAGACGTTATCAATGCTCGCCAAACGTGGTTTGAAGTGGGTCGTTGTCTGACAAAAGCGGACTAAACGTGAAACCATTACCCCTTCCCAAACAGAAAAACCTGCGCGCAGATTGTGCGTGGGTCATTTATCAAATTTTAGAGCAAGGCAAGTCATCGCGTGAATGCCTAGAACGTGTTCAACGCAGACACAACGCCAAAGATAACGCATGGATTCAAGAGATGTCGTTAGGGGTAATGCGTCGCCTTCCTCTTTTACAGCACTGGCTGCGTTCTTTGTTAGATAGACCCTTAAAGGGAAATAAAAAGGTTATTGAACACCTTATACTTCTTGGTCTGTACCAGCTTAACTTTTCACGTGTTAGCAATTACGCTGCAGTAGGTGAAACGGTTGCTGCAGCGTCTTATTTAAACGCAGCAGCGCTTAAAGGCTTGGTGAATGCGGTATTACGCAATTTTCAGCGAGAGAACCTTGCCGACAAAAATGTAGACGATGTCATTATAAACAGCGGTTTACCTAAGTGGCTATTTAAGGCAATAGAAAACGCCTATGGCGCCGATGCAGACCAAGTGCGTAGCGAAACTAACGCTATGGCTCCCATCTGGCTTCGTGTGAATAAACTGCAAACAACATTGGCAGCATTTACCAAGGCTCTAGATAGTGTTGGCGTACAATATACCCTTAGCGAAAATCACGCAGATGCAGTAATTCTGACTAAACGTGAAGACATTACAGCTCTGCCTGGCTTTGATAAAGGGCACTTTGCGGTGCAAGATGGTGCAGCTCAATTAGCCGCACACTACTTACAGCCACAAGCAAATGAGCGTATTTTAGATTGTTGCGCCGCACCAGGCGGTAAAACCGGGCACATTGTAGAATGCGCCCCGGATACTGAGTACGTGTTGGCACTTGATGCCGATGCTACACGCCTAAAACGCGTAGAAGAAAACATGACGCGCCTTAAACACGTCGTAGATATTAAGCAGGGTGATGCGGCTAATCCAGAAACTTGGTGGGATGGAAAGCCCTTCGATAGAATTTTACTGGATGCCCCCTGCTCTGCTACTGGCGTTATACGTCGTCACCCAGATATTCGCTGGCTTCGAAAATCCAATGACATTGACAATTTAGCGCAGCTACAACGCCGTATATTAGATACGCTGTGGGGCCTATTAAAACCAGGCGGTACCTTGCTTTATGCAACCTGTTCAATTTTACCAAAAGAGAACATGGCGCAAATACAGCAGTTTCTAGCCGACACGCCAAATGCCAAGTTATCGCCTGTAGTGAAAACAGAAACCATAGACAAACCTGGACGTCAGATAACGCCAGGGGAACAACAAATGGATGGTTTCTATTATGCGAGGCTGGTAAAGTCGGCAGACTGAGTTTAATAGTTGTGCAGGTTACATAGTTATGACCTGCACAGATATGAAGGCAAAATAACAACGATGAAGATCATCATTTTAGGGGCCGGACAAGTAGGCGGAACTCTTGCTGAAAACCTAGTAGGTGAAAATAACGAAATTACCGTTATTGACTCTGACCCCACTATTCTGCGCGCGCTGCAAGATCGCCTTGATTTGCAGGTTGTTACAGGTGTGGGTTCACACCCCGATGTATTGCGCAAAGCCGGTGCGGAAGATGCTGATATGCTGATAGCCGTCACCAATAGTGATGAAAGCAACATGCTCGCCTGTCAGGTTGCCTATAGCCTTTTCAAAACGCCCACAAAAATTGCCCGTGTACGCTCAGAACAATACATTATTTACCAAGAGCAGCTATATAAGCAGCAAGACATTCCGGTAGACCACATTATTGCCCCAGAGCAACTGGTAACCAAAGCAATTAAACGCCTTATCGATTATCCCGGAGCCCTTCAGGTTGTTGAGTTCGCAGAAGGTAAGGCAAGCTTGGTAGCCGTTAAAGCCTATTACGGCGGCTTATTGGTAGGCCACGCGTTATCTGCACTTAAAGATCACATGCCTAATGTGGAAACCAGGGTTGCAGCTATTTACCGTCGCGGCCGCCCTATTCGTCCACTGGGAACAACGGTTATAGAAGCAGATGACGAAGTATTCTTTATTGCCGCCACCAAGCACATTCGTGCAGTAATGAGTGAACTTCAAAAGCTCGAGTCAAGCTACAAGCGAATTATGATAGCCGGCGGTGGTTTAATTGGCGCAGGGTTAGCGAAGAAGCTTGAGCACAATCATAACGTTAAACTTATTGAATACAGCCCAGAGCGTGCAAAATATCTATCTGCCAACTTAGATAAAACCATCGTCTTCAGCGGTGACGCGTCTGATCCTGAATTGCTTAGCGAAGAAAATATCGAACAGGTTGATGCATTCATTGCGGTTACCAACGACGATGAAGCGAATATTATGTCGGCCATGCTGGCAAAGCGTATGGGCGCGCAAAAAGCCATGGTGCTTATTCAGCGAAGTGCTTACGTAGATCTCGTTCAGGGTGGCGAGATAGACATTGCGTTTTCACCACAACAAGCCACGATTTCGGCACTACTTACGCACGTACGCCGTGGCGACATCGTTAACGTTTACTCATTACGTCGTGGCGCTGCAGAGGCTATCGAAGCTATTGCCCATGGCGATGAAAACACATCTAAAGTGGTTGGCAGGCAAATTGGCGACATCAAGCTACCCCCTGGTACGACTATAGGTGCTATCGTTCGCGACGAACAGGTAATTATTGCCCATAGTGATACAAAGATAGAAGCGAACGATCACGTCATTTTGTTCTTGGTAGATAAGAAGTACATCAACGATGTAGAAAAGCTGTTCCAGCCGAGTGCATTTTTCTTTGGCTAGCGCTATACCCCGCTCTTTTGAAGCTTCGCAAAGGTATTCGGGTACAGTGATTCGAATAGAGACTTATAAGGCAAAGGGCGATGAGTATCGCCCTTTTTTTTTAGCTGGTTTTAAACCGTAAGATTTAGCAAAGCCTTCAATTCTAGATATTAGCTTCGCCAGAACGTAGGCGAGAATAGTACCAGTAATGAGAAAACTTCTAGTCGACCAAACACCATACCCGTTATTAGGATCCATTTACCGGCATCAGTTACATCGGCATAATTTGCTGCCACACTGCCTAGGCCTGGGCCTAAGTTATTAAGCATGGCCGCCGTTGCAGTAAAAGCACTGAGGTTATCTAAACCTGTAGCAATTAGACCTATCATTATTACCACAAATACTACGGCGTAAGCCGAGAAAAACCCCCATACAGCTTCTACCACTCTGTCCGGCATAGCACGGTCACCAAACTTAACACTGTACACGGCTTTAGGGTGGATAAGTCTATCTACTTCACGCTTGCCTTGTAAAAACAATAAGCACACACGTACTACCTTTAAGCCACCACCTGTAGAGCTGGCGCAACCGCCTATGAAGCTAGAAAAAATAAGCATTATGGGTAAAAACGTAGGCCATACAGAAAAGTCAGTAGTGGCGAATCCGGCCGTCGTGCTAATGGACACGGCCTGAATCATAGCCTGATCTAAGGCTTGCTCAGCGGAACTATAGTAGCCTGATAGAGTTAGTACTAGAAAACAAATACTAATTAGTGACGCTTGAATAATAAAGAACGCTTTGAATTCTGGATCTTTAAAGTAGCCTTTCACTGAGCGTGAACTTACCGCGGCGTAGTGCAGCGAGAAATTCAGCGCAGCAATAAGTAAAAAGACTGTACAAACCACGTTTACCATGGGGCTGTTGAAGTACCCTAAGCTCGCATCATGGTTAGAAAATCCACCAATGGCTACGGTTGAGAATGCATGGCATATAGCATCGAATACATTCATACCTGAAAGCCAATATGCCCCCGCGCACGCAATGGTTATAGTGAGGTAGATATACCATAGATGTTTCGCCGTATCGGCAATACGCGGCGTCATCTTGTTATCTTTAACCGGGCCCGGTGTCTCCGCTCGATACAGCTGCATGCCCCCAACACCAAGAATAGGTAATATGGCAACGGCTAGTACAATGATACCCATACCGCCTAGCCACTGAAGCTGTTGACGGTAAAACTGCACTGAATGAGGAAGAAAATCTATCCCTTCGATAACCGTAGCACCTGTGGTCGTCAGGCCAGAAAACGATTCAAAAAAAGCATCGGTTACTGTCATGCTAGGTTGCTCAAGCAAGATAAGTGGAATTGCACCCACGCTTGCCAGTACTGACCAAAATAGCGCGACTATTAAAAACCCTTCTCGCGCTCTTAAGTCATTTTTTTGCTGACGATTGGGATACCACAAGGCCATGCCGCCAATGACACAGAATATAAAAGCGAGAGTGAAAGGAAGACCGCTACCATCTTGATATATCAACGACACAATAGCTGGTGGGATCATGGTTACGCTAAAAAGCGCTATTAGTAACCCGAGTATTCGTATGATGGCACGGTAGTGCATTGTTTATTATGCCTTTATTTTTATAGCGCGCATAAGGGCTTAAGTGCCCTAGTTTTAATGCTTTTTGAACTGACTTCAAAAAACAAACGTCGTTACCTAAAACAAAAAAAGGTAAACTCAATGTGTTTCGCATAGGGTTTTGATTATAGGACTATAATCACTAAGGGGAAACCTTTGTCTCCCCGCAACATTAAGCTAATTATATAGAATGGAGCTTAACTTTACGGTTCAGAAAAGCCAGCCCCAAGCTTTCTATTTCATGGCAAGTACAGTCTTGACCATTTTGCTAATACTTGCATTCGCTTCACTAACACTTTGGGCCAGCATATAGGCAGGTGTGGTTACCAACTTTGCATCATTGTCCACGACAACCTCATCTACCGGACACTCCACATGAGTGGCACCTAAGGCATTCAAGCCGCAAGCCGTGGCTTCATCGTCGCCAATAGTTAGCTTAGTCTTGTTGCTATACACTTTAGCGGCTAATGCGGGTGCAATACACGCATAAGCTGCAGGTTTTTTAGCTTGTGCAAATGCCTTACAGACCTCAAGAACCTCTTCGTTAAAGGTACATTTATCACCGTCTACAGCAAAGGTGCAAAGGTTTTTCGCCGCACCAAAGCCCCCAGGCAGTATAAGTGTATCAAATGCATTAACGTCACAATCAGTGACAGGCTTTATATTGCCTCTAGCTATTCGGGCTGACTCTACCAATACGTTTCTGGTTTCACCTTCCGCCACTTCACCGGTTAAGTGATTGACCACGTGAAGTTGCTCTACATCGGGCGCGAAACATTGATAAGATGCCCCCTCTTGCTCAATGGCTAGAAGCGTTAATACCGCCTCATGTAATTCTGCCCCGTCGAACACACCACTACCACTTAAAATAACGGCTACTTGTTTCATATTGTCCTCCTAGACGTTATGCCATCTACTTATTCAAAATTTGGCTATTAAACACACAAGTGTACAAAAAAAGTTCTTATAAATACGTGTATACAATGTTAACGGTTATGCTACATTACTTGACCAACTTGGTTAAACCAAAAATAAACGTACACCAAGTTATCCACACAAAATGGAATGATTAGTGGCAGGTACGCTGTTTTCACACCTTAGTCTCATTCCCTTATTTTTCTTGATTTAGAAGGTGATCTTTAACTTGACAAAGATCATTCGGATCTCTGTGCCTGAAACTTTAGATCACAAAGTTATCCACAGGCGAATTGTGATCGGCTGTCACGTTTAATCTTACTTCATGATATGGCGATCTGCCCTAGCCTGTGGCATCCTTGCGCTCATATTGTATATTGGAAAATCGCCCGCTATGCCAGATTCTAAAAAGCCTCCATTTATTCTTGTCGATGGATCGTCATATCTCTTTCGCGCCTTTCACGGTTTACCACCATTAACGAACTCAAAAGGCCAAGATACCGGTGCCATTTATGGTGTTGTGAACATGCTCAAAAGCTTGATCAAGCAATACAACCCTACGCACATGGCGGTAATTTTTGATGCCAAAGGAAAAACTTTTCGCGACGACATCTACAAAGAGTATAAAGCGAATCGTCCACCTATGCCGGATGAGCTAAGAAGCCAGATCGAACCATTACATACCATCATCAAGGCAATGGGCTTACCTGTCATTGTAGAGTCGGGCGTAGAAGCGGACGACGTTATAGGTACCTTAGCCAAACATGCCACAGAGAAAGGTATTGATACCCTTATCAGCACCGGTGACAAAGATATGGCGCAATTGGTGAATGAACATGTCACCTTGATCAACACCATGACCAATCAGGTAATGGACGTTGAAGGTGTAAATACTAAGTTTGGCATTCCACCAGAGCTTGTGATCGACTTCCTTGCACTAAAAGGCGACAAGGTAGATAACATACCCGGCGTACCTGGTGTAGGCGATAAAAGTGCTCAAGCCTTACTTAATGGTATTGGCGGTATCGACGATATTTATAAGAATTTGGATAAAATCGCCGATCTATCGTTTAGAGGTAGCAAGTCAATGGCGGCTAAAATGCAGGAGTACGAGGAGCAAGCACGACTCTCTTATACCCTAGCCACTATTAGCATCGATCTTGACCTAGACTATGATGTTGAAGCCTTGATGCCTAGCCAAGCTGATAACGAACAACTTCGCGATCTATTTGCTGAGTATGAATTTAAACGCTGGCATACAGAAGTAAGCGCGCTTATGGCGGGCGGTGATACCTCAAATAGTGAAACGACTAGCAGTGAAGATAACAGCAATGCACAAGAAAGTGAGCAAAGTACTTCGGTAGATATCGACAAATCGAAATACGAAACCGTACTTGATGAAGCGCGCTTTAACGCTTGGATTGCTAAGCTTGAAAAAGCAGAATTAATTGCCTTTGATACCGAAACTACTAGCCTTAACTACATGGATGCCGAATTAGTTGGCGTTTCATTTTGTATAGAAGAAGGTGAAGCAGCTTACGTACCTGTAGCCCATGATTACCCAGATGCACCGGCACAGCTATCGCGTGAGTTTGTACTAGAGGCATTAAAACCTATTTTGGAATCAGACAAGGTTATCAAAGTAGGCCAGCATATTAAGTACGATAAAAATGTATTAGCAAACTATGACATAACCTTAAATGGCATTGGCTTTGACACCATGCTTGAAAGCTATGTACTAAACAGCACCGCCCAGCGCCACGATATGGACTCACTAGCTCTAGCTTATCTTGGTCATAAAACCATTCACTTTGAAGAAATTGCTGGCAAAGGCGCAAAACAGCTTACCTTTAACCAAATTAACCTAGAAGAAGCAGGCCCATATGCAGCAGAAGATGCTGATATTACGCTTCGCTTACATAACGCTATTTGGACAAAGTTAAAAGATATTCCGGAGCTTAAAAACTTGTTGATAGACGTTGAAGTTCCTCTCGCGTGCGTTCTTTCTCGCATGGAGCAAGAAGGCGTATTGATTGACAGCCAGAGACTTAGTCAACAAAGCCAAGATCTTGCTAGTCGTATTGCCGAGCTAGAAAGTGAGGTTCATGAGGAAGCGGGCGAGCCATTCAACTTAGGCTCAACAAAACAACTTCAGCATGTTCTATTTGAAAAGATGTCGCTGCCAATTATCAAGAAAACGCCAAAAGGAGCGCCCTCTACCTCTGAGGATGTACTTCAAGAACTGGCGCTTGAGTATCCGCTGCCTAAAAAGATCATGGAATACCGCGGCTTAACTAAGCTAAAGAATACCTACACCGATAAACTTCCTAAGATGATCAATCATCGTACAGGTCGGGTGCATACGTCTTATCATCAAGCGGTAACGGCAACAGGGCGTCTTTCTTCAACCGATCCTAATTTACAAAACATTCCTATTCGCAATGAAGAAGGTCGTCGCGTACGCCAGGCTTTTGTTCCAAGGGAAGGAAATAAGTTTGTCGCAGCTGACTACTCTCAAATTGAGCTGCGTATTATGGCGCACCTTTCCGGCGATAAAGGCCTACTTGATGCCTTTGCTCATGGCAAAGATATACACAAAGCAACCGCTGCGGAAGTATTCGGCGTACCGCTTGATGAGGTAACGACCGAGCAGCGACGCAGTGCAAAAGCGATTAACTTCGGCTTAATTTACGGTATGAGTGCGTTTGGACTATCTAAACAACTGAATATTCCACGCAACGAAGCCCAAAAATACATGGACCTTTACTTTGAGCGCTACCCTGGTGTGCTTGAATATATGGACTCTACTCGTGAGAGTGCAAAAGAAAAGGGTTATGTAGAAACGGTATTTGGTCGCAGGCTATACTTGCCTGATATTAAAGCAAGTAATGGCGCACGCCGCAAAGGTGCGGAGCGCGCAGCAATCAATGCGCCAATGCAAGGTACGGCGGCAGACATTATTAAAATGGCCATGATTAAAGTTGACGACTGGATCAGAAAAAATGCATCTGACGATGTAACCATGATGATGCAAGTGCATGATGAATTGGTTTTCGAAATAAAAGAAGACAAGGTTGAGACCTATGTCTCTACTATTACTGCACTTATGGAAAGCGCAGCTACGCTTAATGTACCACTGGTTGTTGAGGCTGGAGTGGGCGAAAACTGGGATGAAGCTCATTAGTTTGGTAATTAGATTACAGTTTTCACATTAAAAGGCCGTTCATTTTCATTAAATTTGGTAATTTAATTACATAACGCCCTTGCCTTTTCTGTGCTTTGTTGTAATATTACACATGTAGGGTACAGAGGTGAGAAAGCTGTTTTCAAACCTTTGCTTTAACCCCGACAGTTTTGTCGGGGTTTTTTTATGTCTGTAGAAAACAAATAACCTTTAAATATCAGACACATAACAATTTAAGTGATTTTTCTTTCTATTTTTCCTGAACTTCTTTGATTACTGCTACTCTATATCTACGGTTTTTATGTGTTTTCTCTCAGTTTACGCCTCGCTCTATGCGGGGCGTTCTTTTTTCTAGCGCATCTAGTTTTCCCACTAAATACACTAAGTCAGCACAAGTGAAATTCACCGTTAACGTTACTGGACTTCACTATCGGATGTGTCTTCATCAACTGATTTGCCCAACCCAAACCATGAATCTAAGATACGCTCTAGCTCTGGTAAACCATGTTTATTTAATGATGAAAAGGTTTGTACCGTCACATCACCCATAAATGCCATAGCAGCTTCACGAGCCATTAATAGTTGTGCTTTGCGCTTTCCGCTTTTGAGTTTATCGGCTTTAGTAAGAAGCGCGAGTACTGGAATATCAGATGCCACAGCCCAATGAATGAGGTCTTGGTCTAAATCCTTAAATGGATGACGAATATCCATTAGCACCACCAAACCTTTTAGCGACTTACGCTTTTGAAGGTATTCACCTAATGACGCTTGCCACTTCTTTTTCATCGCAACCGGGACTTTAGCAAATCCGTAACCCGGCAAATCGACAAGGCGTAAGTCTTCCTCTAATTCAAATACATTGATTAATTGAGTACGACCTGGTGTTTTACTGGTTCTCGCCAAGTTTCTTTGACGGGTTAATGTATTTAGCGCACTCGACTTGCCCGCATTCGAGCGACCCGCAAACGCAACTTCAATACCGCTGTCATTCTTTAAATGACGAATGTCAGGTGCACTCGTAAAGAATTTTGCTTTGGTGTAATACGACATCTAGACTTACCTCCACATGCGTCTCAACCTTTGGTTTACAGTTTTTTAATGAATAAACCAGCTAAAAACCATAGTTTTATCATGGAATAGGTTTTTCTGACGCGTTAAATGTGTAAAATACGCATGATATCACGTATATCACGCGAGCCGTTGGATCCATTTAAGAGATTTATTATGAAAAAACTGTGTTTGTTGGTGTGTATGTCTTTGGGTTTGAGCGCAACTGCTATGGCAGAAGGCGACGCCGAGGCAGGTAAAGCGAAATCTGCAGTATGTGCAGCCTGTCATGGCCCTGATGGCAACAGCATGATTGACATGAACCCAAAACTTGCTGGCCAGCATGAGAAGTACATTGTTAAGCAATTAACCGAATTTAAACTTGCCTCTCAAACGGGTGGCGAGGAAGGTCGTAACAATGCTGTTATGAATGGCATGGCTGCTCCACTATCAGAGCAAGACATGAAAGACCTAGCTGCTTATTTCTCAAGCCAAGAGCCTAAAGCGGGCGAAACGCCTGAGCAATATGTAGAAGCTGGACGCGCACTTTATCAAGGTGGTGACGAGTCACGTGGCGTTACAGCATGTATCGCTTGCCATGGACCTAAAGGTAACGGTATGGCATTAGCAGGCTTCCCTGACATCAGCGGACAGCATGCTACCTACACTGCATCTCAGCTAAAGGCTTTCCGTTCTGGTCAACGTCACAACGATATGAATGGCATGATGCGTGATATTGCGATGAAATTAACCGACGAAGATATCGAAATTTTATCTAACTATATCGCAGGCTTACACTAAGCCTTACCGTTTTCACACGTTGTTGTTAAATTTTTGTTACCGAAAAAGTTGTATTTTAAAATTATTCGTGTAATCTAACGGCGTAGTTTGTAGGTGCCTTTGAAAATCTACAAACTAAATAACAAGAATAATAATAAAAATGCAGCATGGAAGACGGGATAAAGAGCCACGAGGGCCAAAAACAACAATACAGCTCTGCTAAAAATAAAAATAAGGGGAGCACAGCTAGGGAAGCCAGCTACACATAGATGTGTATAACGGGAGAGGTGTCATCTGACACTCATACAATGTAAGGTGATGGTGAAAACCATCACCTTTTTCTTTTTTAGCCCCTTTATTAATATCCGCCCTTTATGTCTTGTCCTTTATGTCAAAGCGCTAATACATCGTCTCACTACCATACTGATAAAAAGCGGGAATACCTTCATTGTAATCAATGCGACCTTGTTTATGTTTCACCTGCATTCCTACCGTCAAAAGAAATAGAAAAACAGGAATATGACCTTCACGAAAACAGCTTCGAAGATGAAGGATATAGAAAGTTTTTAGGAAAGGTTTTAACGCCGCTTTCACCTTTTATAAAAGCGAGTAACGCGCCAGCGCTATCTGGATTAGACTTTGGCTGTGGCCCGGCGCCTGTTCTCGCAAGCATGCTGTCAGATGAAGGGGTGAATATGAGTACATACGACCCCTTCTATGCCCCGACCCTAAAGGTACTTGAGAGAAGCTACGACATTGTAACTTGTACTGAGGCTATCGAACACTTTCACGCCCCTCACGTGGAATGGGCGCTGTTCAACAAACTTGTTGCCCCTGGCGGGGTTCTTGCCATCATGACAAAACGCGTGCTCGATAAAGCCCGCTTTGCAAATTGGCATTATAAAAACGACATCACACATGTAAGCTTCTTCAGCGAAAAAACCTTTCACTACCTAGCACAAAGATACGGTTATGATGTGAGTTTTCCAGCAAATGACGTTGTCCTATTGAAGAAGCGCTAAAATAGATTATCTATGACTACCTTTATGGTGTATTGATTTTTAACCGCACACCCAAAGATCAATACGTAGACACGAATTCGCGCTATAATAGCGTTGTTTTTTCACTCTCTTTGTTATTTGGAAATTATGGCACGTTCAAAGAAATCACGTAAAGTCGGTCAAATCGGCGTTCGTAAAGACCCTGACTTTAAACCTAGCGAAAACCGTAAATCAGACTCGCCTCGCCCTAAAAAGCACAAGGGCAAGCCTGCAGGTAGTCGTCACAATGTTGAACAGAAAAAAGTAACTGGCAAAAAGAGCGCTGAGAATAAAGATCCTCGTCACGGCAGCAAGAAGCCTGTTCAGCTTGTAAAAACAGCAGTAACACCAACCCCAGCTCAAAAGAAAAAGTACGCTACTCCAGCCCAAGAGTTGGCCGCTCTAGAAGCGGACCAACGCTTAACAGATTTACTTGATAAGCTTGATGATGACAAGCCGCTTACTCGCGAGCAACAAGCATACGTAGATGAAAAAATGGCGCGCCATCGCATCCTTTGCGATCTGCTAGGTATAGTGGAAGAAGATGATGAAGACGACGATATGGATCCGTTTAACGATTTAGACGCTATTAACATCGACGACTTTAAGCATTAATAGAAACAGGAAAACGTTATGCTTTGGGCAGTACTTTCAGGCATTGCGCTACTCATTATTGTCGGGCTTGGCTTTTACGCAGGCAAACTGCTGTTTATGCTGAAGCAGCAGAAAGCTCGACAGGAAGCCGCAAGGCAATCTCGCATTGCTAATATCACTGATAGCATCATAGTGATTGCTAAAGCAATGGAACAACAACAATGTGATTTATCAGAAGGTGTTATCCGCATCGTTAATTTGCTTAACGCCCTTCCTATTAATTCACCACCTGACTTTAAAGCGCAGTATCCGCAAGTTCACGCACTTTTTACCGAAGTCAGTGGCTTTGCGATTTTAGAGGCAAGACAACAACTTCCCAAAAATGAGCGAAGAAAACAGGATATCGCACGAGAGCAAATTGAGTCTGAATACGAGTCTAAGGTATTGGATGAATTGCCACCGCTTAAAGCCTACTGTGAAACCTTGATAAGCGCTCAATAAGAATGTAACGCTATTGCGTAAAAACAAAAGCTTTAGCGACAGGCATATATAAAAAAGACCGAACATCACTAGGTGCTCGGTCTTTTTTGTTTTTTATGAATTAATTTCTACACTCAATGTTGTGTCCCTTACCATCTTACCATATCACTTTATCGCTAAGTCACAGGTACGCTGATAACAGTGACACCCTACTTCGTGATCATTAACCATTCCCACTGCCTGCATAAAAGCGTAGCAAATTGTTTCGCCTACAAAATTAAACCCGTACTTTTTTAATGCTTTTGACATCGCTTTCGATGCGTCGGTAGAGGTGGGGGCCTGCTTAAAGTTATCCCAAGCATTTATCACAGTACGTCCGCCTGTGAATTGCCAAATAAACTCGCTAAATGACTGTGTTTCTTCTATGGCCAGATACCCTTTAGCATTTTTAACTACAGACTCTATTTTAAGCTTGTTTCTGATTATACCGCTGTCGTACATTAGCCTTTCGACATCAGTAGGGCCCATCGTCGCGATTTTCTCAGGATCAAACTGGTGAAATGCCCGCTCAAAATTCTGCTGCTTTTTAAGGATAGTTAACCAAGACAAGCCTGCTTGCTGACCATCTAGGCATAATTTAGCAAACAACGCTCGGCTATCTAGCTCAGGTACACCCCATTCGTTGTCATGATAAGCCAGATAAATAGGGTCATTGCTCACCCAACCGCATCGGTGTAATGGCCTGTTTTGTGCTGTTTTTAATTGATTGGTCATGGCTTAAGATTAAATCCTTGTTGTGAAGTGGCATATTGCCTGTATTCGTGACGTTTTTTCACCCTTTACACCTACATACTATGCCTCACAAATTGTATACTATCCCACCTCAATTTTAAGTCAGTTAACTAATAAGCAGCGGATGTATGCAGAAATACGATATTAAAACCTTTCAAGGGTTGATCCTTGCGTTTCAAGATTATTGGGCGCGTCAGGGCTGCGTTATTATTCAGCCTCTGGATATGGAAGTGGGTGCAGGTACTTTTCACCCTATGACATTCCTACGTTCTTTAGGTCCAGAGCCAATGAGTAGCGCCTATGTTCAACCATGCCGTAGACCCACCGATGGTCGTTACGGTGAGAACCCAAATCGCTTACAGCATTACTATCAGTTCCAAGTAATGCTTAAGCCTTCACCTGACAATATTCAGGAGTTGTACTTGGGCTCTTTGAAAGAGTTAGGCTTTGATCCGCTGGTTCATGATATTCGCTTTGTAGAAGACAACTGGGAATCACCGACGCTTGGTGCGTGGGGACTAGGTTGGGAAGTATGGCTTAACGGTATGGAAGTGACTCAGTTCACCTACTTCCAACAAGTAGGCGGCCTTGAATGTAAGCCTGTTACTGGTGAAATCACCTACGGCTTAGAGCGACTAGCTATGTACGTTCAAGGTGTAGATAGTATCTATGACCTAGTATGGACTGATGGCCCAATGGGTAAAGTCACCTATGGTGATGTATTCCATCAAAACGAAGTAGAACAATCTACGTATAACTTTGAACACGCCAACGTGGAAGCCCTGTTTAGAACTTTTGACGAGTGTGAAGCCGAAAGTAAAAAGCTAATTGAGAACAACCTTCCGCTACCCGCTTATGAGCAGGTTATGAAGGCATCTCACGCATTTAACTTGCTTGATGCACGTCATGCTATTTCAGTAACAGAACGCCAACGCTATATTCTTCGCGTTCGTACGCTGGCTAAAGCGTGTGCAGAGAGCTATTACCAAGCACGTGAAGCACTAGGCTTCCCGCTATGTAACAAGGAGGCATAAGCGTGCGTACAGAAAATTGTTTAGTTGAATTAGGTACTGAAGAGTTACCACCAAAAGCACTTAAGTCTTTGGGCGAAGCCTTCGCCACACAATTTGAAGCAGCACTTAGCCAAGCTGACTTAAGCTTTGACTCAGTTAGCTGGTTTGCCGCCCCTCGCCGCTTAGCGGTTTACGTTTCAGGTCTTGCTGAAGGTCAGGCTGACAAAGTAGTAGAGAAGCGCGGCCCTGCAGTATCTGCGGCATTTGACGCTGATGGCAACCCCACTAAGGCAGCTCAAGGTTGGGCACGCGGTAACGGTATAGACGTTTCTGACGCAGAGCGTTTGGTTACGGATAAAGGTGAATGGCTTCTTCATAAAGCACATGTGCCTGGTCAAACTATTGCTGAGTTGTTAGAAGGTTTGATTAATCAAGCAGTAAGCAAGTTACCTATTCCAAAGCCTATGCGCTGGGGTAACTACAACACTCAGTTTATTCGCCCTGTGCACACCCTTTGTGTGCTTTATGGAAGCGAAGTGGTTAACGTTTCAGTATTGGGCCTAACAAGCGGCCGCGTTGTTCAAGGTCATCGATTCCACGGCGAAGGTCGTTTTGAGCTTGATCATGCTGACAACTACGCCTCTGCATTAGAGCAACAATATGTGTTGGCAGATTTTGAGGCGCGTAAAGATAAAGTGCGTCAGCAATTAGAAGACGCAGCCAAAAACTTATCGCTTAAGCCAGATTACGACGAAGAACTGCTGGAAGAAATTGCTTCCCTGGTAGAGTGGCCTGTAGTGCTGCAAGCAGGATTCGATAAGGGTTTCTTAGAAGTGCCGAAAGAAGCACTTATCTACACAATGAAAGACGACCAGAAGTATGTGCCGCTGCTTGATAGTGATGGCGCACTTTCTAACACTTTCTTGTTTGTGACGAATATTGAAAGCCATGACGCATCTCAAGTTATCTCAGGTAATGAGAAGGTTATCCGCCCTCGCCTTGCCGATGCAGAGTTCTTCTTTAACAGCGATAAAAAGACAACGCTAGAAAGCCGTCTTGAAAGCTTAGAAACCGTGTTATTCCAAAAGCAGCTTGGAACGCTTAAAGAAAAGTCTGAACGTATTTCTGCCCTATCGGCGTTTATCGCTTCGCAGATAGATGCGAATGAAACACAAGCAGCACGGGCTGGTCTTCTAGCTAAAACCGACTTAATGTCGAACATGGTTATGGAGTTTCCAGACGTTCAGGGCGTTATGGGTAAATACTATGCGTTAAACGACGGTGAAGATGCACCTGTTGCTGAAGCGCTGTACGAACAATATATGCCGCGTTTTGCTGGCGACGCCCTCCCTAGTTCTGGCGTAAGCGCATCAGTAGCCCTTGCTGACAAACTTGATACACTAGTTGGTATATTCGGTATTGGCCAGCTGCCAAAAGGTGATAAAGACCCGTTTGCGCTTCGTCGTGCAGCCATCGGTGTTTTACGTATTGTTACCGAGCTATCGCTGCCTTTAGACCTTGAAACACTTGTAAGCAAAGCAATCGAGGTATATGGCAATAAATTAACAAATGCTGAAACACAAACGCAGGTTGTTGATTTTGTATTAGGTCGCTTCAATGCCCTCTTACAAGATCAAGCTATCGCCATTGACGTTATCCAAGCCGTAGCAGCCCGTCGCCCTACTAAGCCATCTGATTATCTAGCTCGTGTCTATGCGGTTGATAAATTCAAGGCATTAGAAGAGGCGGAGGCGTTAGCTGCCGCTAACAAACGCGTAGCAAATATTCTTGCTAAGCAAAAAGTAGATGTGACTAACTCGGCTAACATTGATGAGTCACTTTTAGCTGAAGATGCTGAAAAAGCGCTTTATGCTGACTTAATAGCCGCACAAAAAGAAGTGGATAACGCGCTACCTTCGCATGATTACACACGTATTCTGTCGGCACTTGCTACGCTACGTAATGTAATCGATAACTTCTTTGATAACGTAATGGTTATGGCAGATGACGAAGCAGTTAAGAATAACCGACTTGCTTTGCTATCGCTTTTGAGGCAACTTTTCCTTACTACCGCAGATATTTCAATTCTTGCGAAGTCATAAGGCTAGTTAACGTTAATGCAGTTTAATGCTGCAATAAATGAAAGCCCAACCCTTACGTTGGGCTTTTTTATAAAGGGAGAAACTGTGAAAAAGTTACTAACTATTGCTTCTATGTGCATAGCCCTGTCGGCGTGTTCAAGCAGTGGAAGTTTTAAGATCCCAGAAATAGCACCGGAAGTGCCACGCATTCAATTTGAAAACATGTTTTTAAGAGGCGTGTTTAATTGGTGGGAAGCCGATGCGAGCTATAAGTTCAAACCATCGGACTCAGGTTGGACAGTAGATGTTGAACTGATTGCCGACGGACAACCTTACGATTTCAGATTGTCTGATGCAAAATGGACGCCCTCACAGAGCTGTGGTGGCAAATATAAAGGTCAGCCGGTGATGCTAGGCTCTACCGCCTATTTAGTCTGTGAGCAAGGCTCAGAGAACTTACAATTTACTCCCTCTACTACAGGTACTTACCGCTTTACTGTAAACCCTGCTAGTGCGGGAGAAGTCGCATTGGTAGTGACCAAAGTTTAAAATGAATGCCGCATTACATCGGTATTTTTTAACATATATCCTTAATTATTTAATTCGTTACGATATTACGGTGAACACACTATAACGTTACTGTCTTTTATATCTCATTTCCTCGTTCTCTAGACATTAAAAAAGCGACCAAGTGGTCGCTTTTTTAATAGATTAATCTGCTACACGTCTAGGTTTTCTACCTTCAGCGCATTCGCTTCGATAAATTCTCTACGCGGCTCTACCTGATCGCCCATTAGCGTTGTAAACAACTGGTCACAACCAATAGCATCTTCAATGGTAACTTGAAGCATACGTCGGCTTTCAGGGTCCATGGTAGTTTCCCAAAGCTGCTCTGGGTTCATCTCGCCTAACCCTTTATAGCGCTGGATGTATTGACCACGTTTCGCTTCATTCATTAACCACTCTAAAGCGTCTTTGAAAGACTCTACTGGCTGTTTGCGTTCACCACGCTTAATGTAAGCGTCTACACCCATCATATCATTGATAGCTAAGTTAAGTTCTTTCAGACGCTGGTACTCAGACGACTCAATGAATTCATGGTCGATAATGTACTCATAATCGATACCGTGCATACGCATGATGATCGTGATGTAGTACTCGCTAAGCTCAGCATCAGTACGAATTTCATAACGATATGTAGCACCATCATTTTCACGCTCTGTTAACTGTTCAACGAAGTGTTTTGCTACGTGCTCTAGAGCCGCTTCGTCTTTTAAGTCTTCTAGATTTAGCGTAGGTGTGTACAGCATGCGGTAAAGAATAGCTGAAGGCATTTTGCGCTTCATACGCGCAATCATTTTCTCTACTGACTGATATTGCTTAACTAGGTTTTCTAGCCCTACACCACTGATGCCTGGATCGTCATCACTAGTGTGCAATGATGCACCATCAATAGCGATACCTGTAAGGTAATTAGTCAAAGCGTCATCGTCTTTTAGATACTGCTCTTGCTTACCTTTTTTCACTTTATAAAGCGGCGGCTGCGCAATATAGACATAACCACGCTCGATGATTTCAGGCATTTGACGATAGAAGAAAGTTAAAAGAAGCGTACGAATGTGAGAGCCGTCCACATCAGCATCGGTCATGATAATGATGCTGTGATAGCGTAGCTTTTCTGGGTCATATTCGTCACGACCAATACCACAGCCTAATGCCGTGATAAGCGTTGCAACTTCTTGTGAAGAAAGCATCTTGTCGAAACGTGCTTTCTCTACGTTAAGGATTTTACCTTTAAGCGGCAAAATAGCTTGGTTCTTACGATTACGACCCTGCTTAGCGGAACCGCCCGCCGAGTCACCCTCCACTATGTATAGTTCGCTTAGTGCAGGATCTTTTTCCTGACAATCAGCAAGCTTACCTGGCAGACCAGCTAAATCTAGCGCGCCCTTACGGCGTGTCATTTCACGAGCTTTACGGGCAGCTTCACGCGCTCGTGCAGCATCAATAATCTTACTAGCAATAATCTTACTTTCAGCTGGGTTTTCTAGTAAGAAATCGGCGAGTTTTTCATTCATCGCAGATTCAACTGCAGGACGAACTTCAGAAGATACAAGCTTATCTTTTGTCTGTGAGCTAAATTTCGGGTCAGGCACTTTTACTGAAATTACAGCTGTAAGACCTTCACGAGCATCATCACCACTGGCATTGGTTTTCGCCTTTTTATTCAGGCCTTCCTTTTCCATATAGTTGTTTAGCGTACGCGTCAACGCTCCACGGAAGCCTGCTAAGTGAGTACCGCCATCTCGCTGTGGAATGTTGTTAGTAAAACAGAAAACGTTCTCTTGGAAGCTATCGTTCCACTGCATTGCAACTTCTACAGCAATGCCATCTTCCTGCTCGCTTGCGAAGTGAAACACTTTTTGATGTACAGGCGTTTTCTTTTCATTCAAATATTCAACAAAGGCTTGAATACCACCTTCGTACATGAAGTGGTCTTCTTTACCGTCACGTTCGTCTTTCAAACGAATTGACACACCAGAGTTTAGGAATGAAAGTTCGCGAAGGCGCTTAGCAAGAATATCGTAATGGTACAGTGTATCTGTGAACGTATCCGAACTTGGCCAGAAACGAATCATCGTTCCCGTTTTGTCTGTGTCGCCAGTAACTGCGAGTGGCGCCTGTGGAACACCATGCTGGTATTCCTGCTCATGGGCTTTACCTGCGCGACGAATGCGCAGCTTTAGGCGACTAGAAAGTGCGTTTACTACCGATACACCTACACCGTGAAGACCACCAGAAACTTTATATGAGTTGTCATCAAATTTACCGCCTGCGTGAAGTACCGTCATTATAACTTCGGCTGCAGACACGCCCTCTTCGGGGTGTAATTCTGTAGGGATACCACGTCCATCGTCAGACACAGAAACTGATCCATCACTATGGATTTGCACAGTTATTTCAGAACAGTGTCCCGCCAGTGCTTCATCGATAGAGTTATCGACCACCTCAAATACCATGTGGTGTAGTCCGGTACCATCATCAGTATCACCGATATACATACCAGGACGCTTTCTTACTGCATCTAATCCTTTAAGTACTTTAATACTGGACGAGTCGTAGTTGTTCTCTTCTGACATACTAGCTTTTACTCCTCTTTCACGCTTCCATGTTCCACGTGAAACATTTTCTTTTCATTGTATTTTTGTATAAATGCGAGTTGCGTGGACTCAATTGCAGTAACGAAAACCTGCGTATCCATTTCGAGCAACCCATCAATAAATTGTTCTCTTTTATCTGCGTCTAACTCAGCACCTACATCATCAAGTAGGAATATACTTTTTCGTTTCGTTGCCGAGTTGAATAGCTTTGTCTGTGACATTTGTAGTGCAGCCACAGCCATTCTAAGCTGACCTCTCGATAAAAGCTCCTGAGCATTTACCCCGTTCACTTTAAGCCTTAAATCAGCTTTGTGAGGCCCAGAAGAGGTATGTCCTATTTTACCATCATACTCACGCTTTTTAACTAAGCTTTCTGATAAAGCGACATCTTTTTCCCACCCTTTATAGTAACTTAATTCCACGTCAAAGTTTGGAAGAAATTCTTCTGCATACTGTTTAAAAATAGGTGTAAGCCTATCGACGTATCCCTGACGTGTTAAAGTTAAAGTCTCACCAAGCTCGGCAAACTGTGTTTCCCAATACTGGTTTTGTGGTGCAGACAAGTTTGCTTGCTGTTTCAATAGTGCGTTTCTATGTTTTAAAAACTTACCGTACTGGTTAGCAAGAGACTGAAATTGATGTTCCACGTGAAACAATCCCCAATCACAAAAACGTCGACGTTCAGATGGCGAGCCTATTATGAGGTCTGTGCTTTGGGGCGTAAAAAGTTGAATAGGAACTAGGCTGACTAAGTCAGACAATTTATTTGAGTGCGCGCCATCAATACTACAGATAAATGTATCGTTTCGACTTCTTTGAAAGCCGAGCTTCAAGTTTTCTTCGGCTTCAGTTTTACAGGAAGCAAAAACGCTAAAGCTGTCTTGTCCATTCTGAATAACTGAATTGTGTTTATTTGTTCTAAAAGAACGACCAAAACCTAAATAGTAAAGCGCTTCTATTAGTGATGATTTTCCACTGCCATTCGCACCTTTAATTATTGTTAAGGAGGGTGAAGGAGAAAGCGTTACGGAGGTAAGATTACGAAACTGAGTAATCTGGACGCGGTCCAGTTTCATGAGGCCACACTAAAGATAAAAAAGAAGCGATAAATAACTAAACTTATCGCTTCTTGGATTGGATATGTAAATAACAAAATAAAGTCGTTATAAGAAAAGGGGCGAATACTTTTATAGAGAAAACTATAGTCGCATTGGCATAATTACATACAATGCGGCATCATCAGCATCATCTTCAATGAGCGCACTCGCATTTGAATCAGACAGGCTTACTTTTACGCCATCAGAGCCTAACGCATTTAAAACATCAATGAGATAGGCAACATTAAAGCCTATTTCTAAATCATCGCCCTGATACTGAACATCAACGATTTCTTCTGCTTCTTCTTGCTCTGGGTTATTTGCCGTTATTTTAAGTTCACCAGAAGAAAGGTTTAATCGTACACCTCTGAACTTTTCATTAGATAATATTGCAGCCCGCGAAAATGCATCTTTTAGGACCGCTTTACTCGCAATAATTTCCTTGTCACCATTTTGAGGTAAAACACGGCGATAGTCTGGGAACCTACCATCCACTAGTTTTGAAGTGAAAATAAAATCGTTTGAGAATATGCGTAGGTGATTAGCGCCAATTTGTACTTTTAGTGACTTGTCGTCTTCGCTAATAAGACGTGAAATTTCTAATACACCTTTACGAGGAATAATCACTTGGCGAGACGGTAACGCAGTTTCATAATTTAAACGGCAAAGTGCTAAACGGTGACCGTCAGTAGCAACAGTTCGAATAATATTCTCTTCCGTTTCAAGAGACATACCGTTCAGATAGTAGCGCACATCTTGTTGCGCCATAGAAAAGCTGGTTGCGTCAATGAGACGTTTCAAGTCACTGCACGTTAATTCAAATTCGACCTCACCTTCCCAATCTTCAAGGTTAGGATAGTCATTAGCAGATAACGTAGAAAGTGTGTAGCGACCTCGACCCGCGCGAATAAGCGCTTTACTTCCGTCTAAAGAAAAATGAATGTCTGTTCCTTCAGAAATACCACGGATAATATCAAACAGCTTTTTAGCTGGAACAGTAATTTCACCTTCGGTGAATTCGCCCTCTAGCTTTACACTAGAAATTAGCTCGACCTCTAGATCTGTACCGGTAAGCCAAAGTGCGTCCTCACTAACTTTAATAAGAACGTTAGAAAGAATTGGCAACGTATGTCGACGCTCAACAGCACCTGACACTAATTGTAGGGGTTGTAAAAATTGTTCGCGGCTTATAGAAAATTTCATCGCAGTGCTATCTCGCCTCTAAAGTCGTGTTGTTAGGAAGACAAAGTCCTAATGAGGTTCTTATAGTCCTCTTTTATATCATGACTTTCTTCTCTTAGCTGCTCTATTTTTCTACACGCATGCAAAACGGTAGTATGGTCTCGCCCACCAAACGCATTACCTAATTCAGGCAAACTATGGTTAGTTAGCTCTTTAGCCAGCGCCATCGCTACTTGGCGAGGTCGTGCTACGCTACGACTACGGCGTTTAGACAAAATATCAGCTACTTTTATCTTATAATAATCGGCAACAGTTTTCTGAATATTATCAACGGTTACCAACTTTTCTTGAAGCGCTAATAAATCGCGTAGGGCTTCACGTACGAAATCAATGGTAATCGGGCGGCCCGTAAAGTTCGCGTTTGCAATAACTCGGTTCAATGCGCCCTCTAGCTCACGTACATTCGAGCGTAAACGCTTAGCGATAAAGAACGCTACTTCATTAGGTAAATGTATGCGGTTTTCAGCCGCTTTGCGCATCAAGATTGCAACACGAGTTTCAAGCTCAGGTGGCTCAATAGCAATAGTTAAGCCCCATCCAAAGCGCGACTTCAATCTATCCTCTACCCCATCAATCTCTTTGGGATATCTATCAGAGGTTAAGATAATTTGCTGGTTACCTTCTAAAAGCGCGTTAAACGTATGGAAAAACTCTTCCTGCGAACGCTCTTTGTTTGCAAAAAATTGAATATCATCGATAAGTAACGCATCGACGCTTCGATAGAAACGTTTAAAATCTTCTATAGCATTATTTTGAAGCGCCTTAACCATATCTTGTACAAAGCGCTCAGAATGCATATAAACAATTTTGGCATCGCCATTATTTGCAACAATACCATTGCCTACCGCATGCAATAAGTGAGTTTTACCTAAACCTGTTCCACCATAGATAAACAATGGGTTATAAGAACCGCCGGGGTTATTGGCAACCTGAGTCGCCGCCGCGCGTGCTAGTTGGTTAGATTTACCCTCGACGAAATTATCGAACTGATATGTCGGATTAATATTACTCTTATGTTTCATCGCTTCAGGGATCGGGATCACCTTTGGCGGCGTTGACGATCGTGGCGCATGATTACCGTAATGATTTTGACCATTAGGATCTACATTTCTTGCAGCTGTATTATTCTGATCAGCTTGCTGCGAATAAGCGCTAAGATCCTTATTCTGATCTTTATAACCGAAGTGATCTCCACCGTTAGAGCTCATCGCCGCATTACTCTCTTGAGGTAAAGTAGGCTGACGCTGATACGATGAATGCTGAACCTGGCTCTCGTCGTTGCGGTTAGTAAATTGTGGCGCGCTGTAATTCGAATTAGACGCCTGATTCGGTGAATTCACAGTAGTAGTATTATTGGTGTAGCTGTCACCATTTGTACTATGTACTGAACCAGCGGCATTACCCGCTGTCGGCTGAGAGCGATTTACACTATTGCGACTCATTACCTCTAAACGCAATTGGGGTGCATCGGCTCCAGCAAATTCCCTTAGCAGAGCAGTGATATTATTTAGGTACTTGTCTCTTACCCAATCAAGCACAAAACGATTGGGAGCATATAGTGCTACAACACCGCCCTGCTCTTCACAAACAAGCGGTCGTATCCACATACTAAATTGCTGCGTAGGTAGT